>JAYVHC010000823.1:0-2986 GCA_043771575.1 Planctomycetia bacterium | reverse complement strand
TACAAAGCCTTTCCTTCGGCAGGTTTCCAGCACAGGTCAACGCCTGTCGAGCCGCGAACTTGGACCGATAGCAGCAAAGGCAGCCAATTGGCGAAGATCCTGCCTTATATCGAGCAAGTTCCGCTGTACAACAGCATTCCTTTTGGTGTTGTACCATTGCCCCTACTTGATCCAGGGCAGCCCGCCAGCAACTCGGAGTGGCAGGCGTATGTCACTGGGACGAATGGGTCGGGGACCTTCTCGTTCAACGGCAAGATTGTTGAGCGAACTTGGCACGTCGTGGTGCCGACTTACCTTTGTCCATCGGATCCATTTATGAAGAGGCATCAATGGAGCGATCCGTCGAACCGAGATCACCGTGCTCTTTCGAACTACGGCTACTCGATTGGTGCTCAATTGATGCCTTCTCTGAACAACTCCTGCACCAAGTTCCCAGGCAACTTGTTTGGTGATGGAGCAGCGGGTCACGGAAACTCCCCTAGTAACAATGATATTTCTGGGTTCTTCGGACGTGGCGAATGGTGCCCAACGATGAGCGAAATTCGCGATGGTCTGTCGAATACTATCGCCTTTGGCGAGGTTCTCCCTAACAAGAGCGACCACCATTGGAGCGGTTGGATGCACTTTAACGCCCTTTGGACAGCGACCACTGCACCGATTAACTATCCGGTTGTGGGTATCGGTGAAGCCGGTTGGAACTCAGCCACCAACCCGCTAGGTCTCGACAATAATTCTGGTATTGGTTGCAACGGCTGGCGCAACTGGCAAACATCCAATGGCTTCAAGTCGGGTCACACCGGTGGTGCGAACTTTGTGTTTGGAGACGACAGTGTTCGCTTCCTACCAGATTCCATTGACTACCGGACTTACAATGCCATGGGTGGTCGCAAGGAAGGTATTCCAGCTTCAGAAAATTAATCGATTAGACTCCTCAGATTCTGCGATTACAGAAAGTCAGTCGCGCTCCTGCGCGACTGACACTTATCCCAAACCGCTTCTCTGCTATAATTAGCTAGCGAGAGGCTGTTTGGGTTCATTTACTTCATTAATTACTCTTGAAAACAATGGATTTTGTGATGATTCGCGCAAGTTACTCGATTCTGTTTGTTGTTGCATTGTCGCTGTTGGGTTGTACCCCGGGGGTTGATTTTAAGACTGTGCCTGCTGGTGGGACCTTGACCATGGACGGAGCCCCTGTCGAAGGTGCGGGTGTGACGTTCATGAGTAAGGAAGGGAATCGCGTAGCGGAGGGTAAGACAGACGCCAGTGGCAAATTCACGCTCAAGACCGTTGTCGGAAAGATCATGCTAGAAGGCGCGATAGTAGGAGTACACAAGGTTTCCGTTTCCAAAACGGAGAATACGGGAAAGGGTGCCGAGGGCGCCGCGAAGGTAGCCGGTGAGAATGATCGGGATATGGTTTCTAGGATGGCAGGTCAAGCGACGAATACAAGTGGTGTGAAGCAGAAGTATATCATCCCTCAAAAGTATAATAGTCCCGAATATTCCAACTTGACAGCTACGGTGGCTGAGGGCGGTTCAAAAGATATCAAGATCGAAGTAGCGAGCAAGTAATCGTCGTAACTGTGACCGCTTTTTTGAATGGTTCATTGGGGATGATGAAAAAGTACTCTCGGGGAGCACAACATGCGTCCGGATCGTGCTCCCAAAGGCCAGTATTTCGTTGGGTATGCGCTGCTTTAATCTCCATTGTTGCTGGATGTGAGCAATCGGTATCAAAAGACGAGATGCTCGAAGGCATGTCGCAGGAAAGCCGAAATGCAATGAATTCAATGGTGAACACTCCCTTTATTGTAGAGGGAGTAGCCTCACCCGAGTTCATTTCCGCCGCAGAGGCTAAATTACGCGATTCGGATCGCGTGGTTGGGATAGTCATCAACGGTCAAGCACGCGCCTATCCTTTGGCTCGGCTTTCGGCCATGAGCGATCACGTCGTCAATGATCATGTGACCGATTCCGAGGGTAAGAGTTTGCCGTTTACCGTCACCTATTGCGACATGACCGACTGCGCTCGGGTGCTGGAACCAACGTCTGAAACAGCTCAAGATTCGCTGGGCATCCGAACGCTCGGATTGCTGGACAAAGGACTTGCGTTGCAATGGAAGGGCAAGGACTTTAAACAACTCGAAGCCGTGGATGGGCTTCAAGACGTTCCCTATCAACGCAAGACTTGGGCTGAATGGAAAGCGGAATTTCCGGATACAATCGTTTACAAAGGTCGCACTTCGCAGAAACGCTAAGTGTCCAATGTTGTAGCGTCTAAGTTGAAATTTTAGGGTTGATGGTTTTAGAGTAGAACGATTGTCCCAATCGTTTCGGGAGCAATTGGGACAATTGCTCTACTCTGACGCACGACGCCATTGTTCGAAAGAAATCTGAATTGGACGAGACAATGGTTGGCGAATCTACCGCTCTTCGCTGCAAAAAGCTCTGGATGGTTGCAGCTTGCTTGGGAATGCTAGTTTTGCATGCTTGCCGGCAAGGCGATTCTTCGAAAAATGCTTCGGTCAATGAAAAAAGTTCGAAAGCCTTGGCTCCTGATGACCTTAAGCAGCAAGTTTTTCGCTTGGTCGACGCGACGGCGCAGTGGGGAGTAGATTTCACCTACAAGAATGGGTACGAACAACAACAATACACGATCCTCGAATCGCTGGGCGGAGGAGTAGGAGTACTCGATTACGATCGCGATGGTCGGCTCGACCTGTTTTGCCCGGGTGGTGGTAACTTCGCGGACCGGCAGACAGTGGGGCTAGCTTCTCAGCTTTTTCGAAACTATGACGGCCAGCACATGGCAGCCAGTGGAGAAATGGCTCGTACAAGAACCGTTCGGCACTATAGCCATGGCGCGAGTGTAGCCGATTACGATGGCGATGGATTTTCAGACGTTCTAGTCACCGGTTACGGCGGTTTGCAACTGTGGCGCAATCAAGGCGACGGTACATTCCTCGAGTCTCAAAATGAATCTG
>JAYVHC010000822.1:0-2327 GCA_043771575.1 Planctomycetia bacterium | reverse complement strand
TTACGCTGCGTCGCGAAGTCGTCGATAGCCTGCCGGTGGTGGCCCCTATGATCGATATTTTCACGAATATTTGGAAGTTTCCTACCATTCTCCCTGCCTCGATGAATTTCTTAACATACGTTTAAGATGGGTCAGAACAGATCGTCTGACCGAGTTGGACATGGATTCCCGCCGTAATCTGCCCCGCGTCACTACGGTTTGCGCTGCAATGGAATCCTTGATTCGTCACGTTGCGTTTTGATCTCGGTTACTCTAATTTTCGAGTTTGCTAGCGGGAGCGGCACCATGAAATTTGAGCGGTTTAACTTTGGGCTTGCGCTACAATTAATTTTGCTGACCGTCGCGGCTTCGGTGCATGCACAAGATGTAGTGCGCGTCGAAGAGGACTGGGCTTTACAAGTATTGGAACCGGACGAGCAGCTTAACTCTCCGCAGATCACCACGGCCATGCTGCCGGCAGGGCCGGCGTCGAGCACCATCTTCTTTCTCGATATCAATCATGGATCCGCGCCCGATTATTCCGCGGGCGGGCTGCAATTGCGAGCCGATCAATATGGTGAGGGCAGTGCTCGCAAGCGCTTGCTCAGCGGTGACAAGTTAAGCCACGCTTCCGAGACGATCACATGGACGCAAGTCATGTTGCAGCAGGGCAACCAGCTCAAGTTTGGCATCGTGTATGGTCAAAGCCAAACATGGAGCTCCTTTGGTGGTTCCGAGTCGTTCATCAATGTGGCGAGCAACACGGGTAGCTTGAATGCCTATCGTCCCACCGATTCGCTAAGCAATTCCGGCACTGTGTACGCAGGCAATCGAGTGGCCGCGTTGACGTTGCTGCGGGTGCGATTGTTCAGCAGCCTGGGTCAGATGGTCGAAATCCCGATCAATCAAAGTCCGCATTAGATTCTTGGCTTAAACCTTGCGTTCTCTGGGCAGTCTGTCTAGGTTTTTTAAGGGGGTGTTGCAATGTGCGTGCAAAAACTGGAAAAGCGCTACATCAGCCGTCTGCATAGAAATCGTCAAGGGGCTGTGCTCGTTTTAGCAGCCGTCATGCTGTTCATGATGATGGCGTTCCTTGCGTTCACGGTTGACACCGGTTATCTGGCTGCTAGCAAAGCCGAGATTCGTCGCAGCGCCGACTCGGCGGCGCTCGCAGGTTGCTGGGAACTCTACGATGGTTTGGTCCAAGGCAAATCGTTGACGCAATCTGAAGCCGACGTTGCGGCTGAATCAGCCCTGTTTGCAGGCTTTAATCCGATAGCGAACACCGTGCCTGGGCTATCGAATGAAATCAATAGTCGCAGCGTAGAAGTGGGCTATCTTTCCTCGATCAATTCTAACTCAATCAGCACCAATGCCAGTCTGCCATTCCATGCGGTGCGCGTCACCGTCAAGAAGAACTCGCAACAGAACGGCGAGATCCCATTCTTTTTTGGGCGAATTTTCGGTGATAGCGGTCGGGCCCTTGATGCCGCCGCCACGGCCGTCATGGCTCGCAACATCAGCGGCTTTACAACTCCAGGAAATTCGCAGGAAACGCTCGGCGTGTTGCCCTTCGCGCTCGATCTGCAAACTTGGAACACGATCAGCGCGAACACGGCTCAAGATACCTTCAGTTACAACACGAGTACCGGTGCTGTGACAGCTGGCGCTGACGGAGTTCGTGAAGTGAATTTGTATCCGCAGGGAACTGGTTCACCCGGCAATCGTGGGACCGTCGACATCGGTGGCGCGAACAACAGCACCGCCGATATAGCGCGTCAGATTGTCTACGGCATTTCACAAGCGGATATTCAGCAACTGGGCAAAACGCTGAATTTCAATTCCAGTGGGACGATGACCTTGAACGGCGATACAGGCATAAGCGCCGGAGTGAAAGATGAACTCGCAAGTATCATCGGCCAGCCCCGTATCATTCCGGTGTTTTCAACCGTCAGCGGCAACGGTAACAATGCCAACTATACGATTGTAAAGTGGGTGGGTGTGCGCATTCTGAATGTCAAGTTAACAGGTGCCATGTCGCAGAAGACAGTTATCGTTCAGCCAGCACCGGTCGTTTCGCGTAACTTTGTCATCAATAATTCTGAAACCGATACTAGCGATTATGTCTACTCTCCAGTTCTTTTAGCTCGCTAGTGCACTCCTTGTACACGGTAAAGTGATTTCAACATGTCGCTCAATACAAATCGAACACGCCGACGTACTTGCTCAACACCCGAGCCGTTTATTCGCAACATGAATCGCGCGGGCGCCGCCGCGGTTGAATTCGCTATCGTCGGGCCGCTCATGGTAATGCTGACCATGGGGATGATGGAAGTCGGACGCGCAGT
>JAYVHC010000821.1:0-3214 GCA_043771575.1 Planctomycetia bacterium | reverse complement strand
GCAATATTCGCAAGCTCCAACAAGAAGTCCAGCCTAGCCTGCTTCTCCCAAATGCAAGCAACACCAAATGCTTGCAACTACTTGTGTGGTACGATGAGGCCGTTGGCCTGGGCTGGGTAAACGAACGGGGCTTTGCCCCTAACGCACATAGCGCAACGGCACTGAGCTGGTTGAGTCGTCTGCTGCGAAACCCGCAGCTAATGCCTGCGGCTCACTAAAACAAAGACCTAAATCCACTTGGAAACCCCATGTGTGATAAATCCGATTCCCCAGAAAAAGCGGGCTAAAGCGTGTTGAATGCAATTCCTGCATCTGAACGTTTTGCAATAACTTGTAACTTTTTCTGGGTAATCAGGCATGCGCCGGATACGAGCGCGAGACTTTGCAGGTTATGCCGGCTGCAACAGTGCTGGCATTGACTCTTGTTGTGCCTGTTGTTCTTGTAAATCGATTTGTTCGCTTGCTGGCGCCGATACCGGATGTACGACACGCTCTAAAGTCGCAATGCATACGTGCCTTGGATGATGACCGAGCGCAGGTGAGTACATTGGTTACTGGAGGAAGCAAGATAATGCTATCGACTAAACGGAATCGTCGGCTGCGCTGGTTGGCTGCTGCACTGGCAGTCACAGCGGGCTGCGCCAAGATTCATCGATTTCATTTTCAGGAGTCCGCTTCGCCGAGCTACTACAAATCGGTGTCGACGCAGATTGAGTATCCGAGCGTCAAGTCCTGTTTGACGGAGCAGGTGGTATCCACCCCTGCCCCGCTCACCATGGAAAACCCTGCTGACATTGCAACTCGCGACATCATGTTGGATGAAGTCATTCGACTCGCCTTGCAGAACAGTGACATCTTGCGTTCGCTGGGTGGCAGTGTTGTTCAAGCGCCGGCTGGTACGATCTCGAATTTCGATCCGGCATTGACGGAGGCCAATCCGTTGCTTGGTGTCGAGGCAGCGTTGTCCGCGTTCGATGCACAGGTCACATCCCAGTTATTTTGGCAAGTCAACGACCGACCGAACAACATTCGCATCAATCCAATTTTGTCGAACTTTCAAGTTTTTGCAACGCAACAGACGGCTGCGGTATTTGATTACGAAATCGCTAAGCGAACTGCTACCGGTGCGCGTTTCGCTGTGAAGAACTCAATCAACTATGACTTGACCAACAGCCCCAATCGGTTGTACACGAGTGCTTACAACGGCTTTATGCAAGGTGAATATCGGCAACCACTGTTGAAAGGCGCGGGGACTCAATTCAATCGCATTGCGGGCCCAAATAGCGGGGTAGGAACGTACAACGGGGTGCTGATCGCGCGCATCAATACGGACATTTCTTTGGCGGACTTCGAGCAAGGTGTGATCACTTTCGTTAATGATGTTGAATCGACCTATTGGGAACTGTTTTACGCCTACCATAATTTGGAAGCTCAAGTCGCTGGTCGAAATAGCAGCTTGTTGACTTGGCAGCGTCTCAAAGAGTTACAAAAGGTTGGAGCACGTGGAGGTGATGCAGCGGCTGAAGCCCAGTCTCGTTCGCAATACTACAACTTCGATGTGCTCGTTAAAGATGCGCTTGGCGGCACACAAGGCTTGTACGCAGCGGAACAGCGCTTGCGCTATTTGATGGGGATACCAGCGACCGATGGCACTCTGCTGAAACCTATTAGCCAACCCATGGAAGGTGAAGTGATCCTGGATTGGAACTCTTCACTCAATGATGCACTTATTCGGCGCGTTGAGATCCGCCGCCAAAAATGGAATATCAAACGCCGTGAGTTAGAAGTCATCGCGGCACGTCAAAATCGCCTACCCACACTCGATTTCCTTAGCCAATATCGCTACCGTGGGTTTGGCGATAGTTTGGTGGACAAGCGTGATCCGAGCAACCAATTCAATTCGCTGTACCAGAACATTTTCACCGGCAACTTCCAGGAATGGCAAGCGGGTTTAGAGCTGGCGTATCCAGTGGGGATGCGTCAAGCGGGCGCGGCATTGGCACATGCACGGTGGAACTTGGCGCGAGAATCTGCGCGATTGAAAGAGCAAGAACTCCGGATCTCGCACGATCTAAGCAATTCAGCCCGACAGGTTGCTCGTTCATACCAGTTGGTTCTTTCGAACTACAATCGGCAAGATTCGGTTCGCGCACAAGTTGAGGCTCTCCAGGCGCGTTATGAACGCGGACTGGACAACATCAACTTCCTGTTACAAGCGCAACAACAACTGTCTACTTCGCAGAGCGCTTACTTCCGCGCGCTGACCGATTACCAACTTGCATTGCGAGATTTTCATCGCGAAAAGGGCTCGTTACTTAACTACAACCAGGTGGGTTTAAGTGAAGGTGCATGGCCGGCACCTGCCTACCAAGATGCGTACGAGCGCGGTAGGTTCTTTGCGCCACGCTCCAATCCTTCGGCGGTAGAGATGCCCAGCCCGCTCAGTGCGGGAGAATTCGATCCAAGCCAAGTGGGTTCGCTGCCCTCGGCAAACTACTTAACGCCGGTAACCAGTTTTTCGCCCGATGTTGTTGGTGACGCCGCACAGACTCAAACGGATATGAAAGCCGAGGCAATTGCTTCCCCGGCGAACCAGCTTGATTTGAGCGTACCTCCGAAAAAATGATGCGACCCACCGTGGGTCGCATCTGCCGGATGCGACCATGAAGTACCGGTAGTCTAAAAACGCACGAATTCGCTGACGAAAATGCTTCACTCGGGGAACCGCCGCTGGAACTCTGCGATCGCTGCATCGAACGTACGTTTGGCTTCGATACGTTCGTCCGGTGAGATATTGCGTTCGCGTTGTGACCAGAGTTGCTCGATCGTTGCGATGCACCCGCGAGCGCACTCTGACGAGACGCGAATCGGCCGTTCTGCCACAAGCACTTCGATCCGGTTGGTGTGTAGATGAGGAAAGACGCGAACCTAGTAAGTTATGTTGAACTACCTAGTCGCACGACTTTTGAAGAGCGAGCCTACTAGAACGATGAACTTCAGGCTCTTCAAAATCGTCGCTGGCTGGGTCTTGTTCTTCGGACAATAATGCAACACCAGCATTTGCAGGGGACTGAGTGTCGGGTTGATTAGCGCGCCACGCGGCGGTCAACTTCCTGTGAGCCGTCGGCGCTAGCCTGGATATTGCATACGCTTATTGGTTAAGACCTATCGCGCGAAAGCCTTAGATCTGGTATGTAAAGGAGTTACAACACTT
>JAYVHC010000820.1:0-2846 GCA_043771575.1 Planctomycetia bacterium | reverse complement strand
ATATTTTTTTCGTTCGGCAGGTGACAATTCGACGCTTAGCACCACTTCGGTGCGCGGCGGCAACTCGGTCAACACTTCGGATTTGGTACGGCGCAGGATGAACGGACGCACCATGCGGCTAAGCGCGCTCAGCCGCTCTTGATCTTTGTCGCGCTCGATACCTTCCGCAAATCGTTTACGGAAACGTTCCCACGAGCCGAGCAACCCAGGGCTGATGATGCGCATCAAGCTCCATAGTTCGCCCAAGTGATTTTCCAGCGGAGTGCCGGAAATCGCCAGACACCAATCGGCTTCGATGCTGCGAACCGATTGATTTGTCTTCGTAGCAAAATTCTTGATGTACTGCGATTCATCCAACACTAGCGTGCCCCAACTGCGCGAACTGAATCGAGCCGCATCGCGCTGCAGTAACTGGTAACTGGTGATAATCAAATCGCCTTTGCCAGCGTCGCGAATCAACTCATCACGATCATGGTCGCGATAGAGTTTTGGTGTTAATGAGGGAGCGAACCGCTCGGCTTCGCGGACCCAATTGGTACCGACGCTGGTGGGTGCTACGATCAAAGCTGGACCAATCTTGGCTCGATCCAGCAGCACACCCAGCGCTTGCACAGTCTTGCCCAAGCCCATGTCGTCAGCCAGACAGCCGCCCAGCCCCCAATGGCTGAGCTTGGCAAGCCAATGGTAACCCGCGACCTGATAATCGCGGAGTTCGGCGTTGAGTCCCTTCGGTGGTTTGGTCGGCAAGCCCTTTATGCTGGTCAGTCGTTCGATAGCGGTCTGCCACTTCACGTCGGACTCGAATGAAATGTCATCGCCGAGCGATTCGCTCAGTAGCGTGGCGCCGGCTCTTTCGACGCGCAGTTGCTTGCCTTCGGGCACTGACACATCGTCCATCATGGTCAGTCGCTTGCGCAATTGATCGCTGATCGCCGCGAAGTGCCCCGAGGCCAATTGCACGTAACGACCGCCGCGGCGGAGCGCTGCCAACAACTCGGCCAACGGAATCTCCAAGCCTTCGATCACCAATTCGCCTTCCATGCCGAACCAATCGCGCTGCGAAGTCACGCGGACGCGAAGCTGCTGGGGAGTAATCTCGCCAAGCAACCTCATCGGTTGACTTTTGGGCCAACAGACTTCGAGTCCATATTCAGCCTGCTGCTGGGCGCGTTCGATCAGCGCCAGTGAGGCTGGAATGTCTTCTGCGATCCAGGTATAAGGACCGTCGTACGGATACGCTGCCAAGCCCAACGATTGTGTGTACGCTTCTGCGGCCTGCGATTCCGAATTGAGATCGCGCAGCAATTGAACTGGACCGGCTGGCGTGACAACTTGCAATCGATCCGGTTGGATGCCCGGGATCGGCAAATCCGTTACTGCGTCACAGGCCACGCGCAACTGAGCTGTTAGTCCTTCAGGTTGCCGTGGCATCAAATGCAGTTGAATGGTCGGGGGCAAAGCAACTTCGGGCCCTGCCAGGCTCTCAGGCAACACGGTCTTAAGCGCATTGCGGAAGCCATCGCCACCGAGTACGGTGCTGACCCGCATGGCGGCTTCTTGCGTGAACTTGGCACCGCGATCTTGACCGGACTGCAAGCGCATCACGGAATGCAGCAGCGCCGTCGGCATTTGGAAATAGAGCAAGCGATTACTCGTAGGCTCTGCGAACCAACCGAGATGAGTGCTCTTACTGAGCACGAGAAAATCGCGCGTCGAGTTGAACGCGTTGCCTTCGATGCTAATGTCGATTCGGTATTTGCCAGCCTCGTCGACCAGCATCACCGTCGGCTGCGTCTCAACGATTTCAACTGTCGGAAAACCTTCGCGGTTCCAGACCACAAGCGGCCGATCTTTGAGCAACTTCAGTGTCTGCAGCATGAGGCTACCGTTCTTGTGGTCAGCATCTTGCTGAATGTCAATCATCGAACCGATCAATTCATCGTGTGGATGCAAGTCAGCCACATTGGATCGCACGATTTCGAAGTCACGCACTTCGCGGCCACCGGTCCATCTGCCTTTGGCGGATTTTTTTTGAAGCGCAGAGCGTATGTCGAGCACGCGGCGACTGGTATATTCATACTCGACTTCTTGAAGTCGCCATTGGATTCGATGATCAGCGACCGCTCGGGGCGCGTAGTGCTTAATCGACCATTCAAGGGCCTGTACCAATTCATCGCCCATCATCGTGTGGTCGCGGAAGCGTACTTGCATCCACTCCAGCGCCGCCGCCACACTGGCGCGGGCGAGTCGTTTGCTGATCGCTTGGACGGCGCTCAAGAAGTGCAAACAAGGCGTTGACCCGCGATCAGACGTGCCGCAGGAGCACGCACGCTGCCACGGCGCGCTGAAGCAACTGCTAAGCAAGTCCTTACCGGTGGGAGCTTGCTCTAGCCAGCGCGCATCAAACTCCATGTAGATCGAAATTCGGCCTCGATCCTCATCGTCCTCATCGTAAGCATAAGAGTCCTCCTCAAAGTCGAACTGCCACTCCAGCGTCTTGCCGTCGAACAGCACATAGGGTTCCTCGACGTGAGCCCGACTACAGAATCGCATGGAGTTGGCATGTTGCTTCGTTAGCTTATCGAGACGTTCAACGATTTGAAGAAGAAAAGCGACTTGTGCTCGTTGTGGAAGGTCAATCAAAGTTTGCATCATGCATTGCTCGTAAGGTGTTTTCCAAGCCAAGTCGGGTAGTTGAACTCAAAGCCTACTTTTATGCAACTCCGAATAGTGACGCGATTTGAAAGTGCGGGCGAATCGGACACTAGCTTACGGAGAAAGCGGCAAACGCGATCAAGCTTACGTGGCGTTCTCGGTGTGACATTAACCCGGATTATTCATGGCGC
>JAYVHC010000819.1:0-3185 GCA_043771575.1 Planctomycetia bacterium | reverse complement strand
GATGCTATCGAACCAGCCGATGATGTAGGCGGCGCCGAAAGATTCACCCGCCTTTACCGGCCGCTCGCCGACTTCGTGGATGAAGCAAACATAGCCGGTGCGCTGGTGGCACCAGGCCTCGCATGTGTCGCTGGGATTAAGCACCAGCCCGGCGAGCCACGGGCCGTCGGTGCCGGTCTTCGGGTCGCGAGTGTGATAGGCGCGGATCATCCGCTGTGGCACGCCGTCGCGGTCGCGTCGGTAGTTGAATTTCTCATCCGGCCCGAAGTCGGTGAAAAACTCACTCGCCGGAATTTTCCCATAATAGCTTAGATAGACTTCGCTGAACGTATCGCCGTCCCTGTGCTTAAGGTGACCGGGCAAGTCCTGTCGGAAGAAGAGTGCTGCGCCCTCGTTACGGCTGAGAATGCGGTCGGAGGATATGAAATACCGTTTGCCGGCGGGAAAGATCAACGTCTGCTTCCATTCCGATCCGGTCTTCTTGCCGGGTGCGGCCAACGTGTAGTTCCAACTCTGCTCGATGGCCACAAAATCCCTTCCTTCGATGACGCGAGGCTTGAGTTCCTTGGCTTGCGTGCAAATCTGCGGACCTTCGATGCTGCGTTTGGGAGTCTTGCCGTGAAAAGCATTGTTGAAATCGTATGGCAAATCTCCTGGCAACTGGCTGCGATACTCCGCATCGCTTCCTGGTTCCATAATCCAGTCCTGGATATCGAGGCCAAAGCCCAGGTCGCGCGCGCCGGTTTTTTTGTCATGAAAACTCCCAGCTTCAACCCCGCTGACATAACCCATCTTCCTGATGGAAGCCTCGAGCGCAGCCCCCCGCAGTGTGATGCGTTCTGCCGTTTCTTCAACGGTAAATGAAGGCGTCCCTTTCTGCTGCGCGAACACCGCCGCAATGATAGAAAGGAACAGCAACGCCGCTACTATCATTAAAATGGCTGTGTTAATACGGTAACTACTTAACGTGCTGGGATTCATAACGTGAGATTTCTTATTGCGTGACTTGGTCTGAAATGTTCTTGCTGTAAGCTTAGTCGCGACGCTTTTCCTGCTCAAGCAAGTTTACTTCTTGGGAAGTGCGAATCCCACGGAGCCATGATTGTCTTGTTGATCGCGGCACCTACCTGCACGGACTACTTGGATCTGCTTATTATGTTTGAAATATCAGTAGCGGAGACTCTCGAACTGACTCTTTCTTGTTCGGGGAATCCATAGCCTCACAGACTTTCTGTAACTCTCGTAGTCTTGCCCAAAACGCATCAGCAAATCGGCTTCTTCACTGGGGCGAACCAAATAGTGCCACACGAGAATGCCAGCACAAGCGTAAGCGATTACGGCAGGGCTGCCGAACCACCATCCAACGGCTATTCCCTGAAGGATGCCTGCTACTGCCATCGGGTTGCGAATCCAGCGATAAGGACCCGCAATCACCAGCTTCGAAGCCGTAGCTGTCGGCAGCGGAGTTCCTTCGCCGCTAGTCGCCATAGTCCACGCACTGCTCAAACCCAACCAGGATGACGCAATGAAGGCCGCCATTGAAAACAGGTCTTGTAACGAATGCTTGAACCGAGCCGACGTCATACTGACGATTGCGGTCCGACCAATAGCAAATCGACGCTTTCTGAGTCATACTGCCCTTCCTCACGCTTTTCCCCACCTTAAGAACCCCACCGACTCGAGACCCTAATAACATGGTGCAACTAGTAATTCTGCTTTGCGCGACTTGGATTGGAGACTGGACCGAATTTCGCGGCTCGAAAGCAGACGCTACCGCCACCGGTCCCGCGACACCGTTGGTCTGGTCGGATGCGCAAAATGTCGCTTGGAAATCCGAACTACCCGGACTCGGATGGTCCTCGCCCGTGATCGCAGAGGGTGTGGTCTATGTCACAACCGCTGTCACCCAAGGCTCTGAACTTTCACTGCGAGCCCTGGCAATTGACGCCGCGACCGGCAAGATACGCTGGGATCGGGAGATTCGAAAACTGGACAACATTCCGGCAATCCATTCCAAGAACAGCCACGCGAGCCCAACGCCAATTGTTCACGACGATGCCATTTATGTTCATTTCGGTGCCATGGGGACTGCGCGACTGGCAAAAGATGGCACGATCGTTTGGGCTAACACCGAACTCAATTATCCGCACGTGCATGGCTGTGGCGGATCCCCCATTCTGTACGACAACAAGCTCCTCATCGTTTGCGATGGAGGCAAAGACCCGTTCGTCGTCGCGCTCGATGCCTCTACTGGCAAAAGAGCTTGGAATCGCCCGCGATCGTTTAAACCTGCGATCAGTCACTCCTTCGGCACGCCGATCGTTACAGTCATCGATGGCAACGCACAATTGCTCGCGCCCGGACCCGATCACTTCGCGGCGTACGATGTAGCCACTGGCGAAGAGCTGTGGCACGTCCGCGCGCCGGGTTGGTCCGTCGTTCCCCAGCCAGTCATCGGACACGGCATGGTCTTTTACAACCACGATTACGATCATCCCGAATTGATGGCTGTCAAACTTGGCGGCAAAGGCGATGTTACCGATTCGCACGTCGTGTGGCGCATCCAGCGCGGGGCTCCTAGCACACCTACGCCCCTGCTGGTCGGTGATGAACTCTACTTTGTATCCGACAAAGGGATCGCTTCCTGCGTCGATGCACGGACTGGCAAGCAACACTGGATGGAACGGCTCGGAGGCAACTTCTCTGCATCGCCAGTGTTCGCGAACGGCCTGGTATTGTTCTTAGATGAAGATGGCCATGCTTATTGGATCAAGCCCTCGAAGACCTTCGAAGTCGTTCAGCGCAACGAAGTCACTGGCCGCACCTTCGCGACACCTGCTTTCGTCGACGGCGCCATGTACTTGCGGACCGACAAAGCCCTCTTGAAGATCGCCAATTAGTGTGCCACGACGCTCCGCTGTCGCGATTAATTTGCAAACTTTTGGGGGTCGGGAAATAATGAATTGAAATTGTCAAAGGGAATAATACAGCGAAACAGATACTGCTTGTGGTTCGTCCTATGCTTGTTCGCTGGCCGCAAATCGTTTGGCATTTGACAATCACCGAGTAGATTGAGTCGTCTGCTTCGAAACCCGCGGCTAACCCGGATATTGCACGCGATAAATGAAGCCTGTATGTAGTACTAGCAAAAGTTTCTCAGGTCTACCTATTGTGCTAGCAACGCC
>JAYVHC010000818.1:0-1651 GCA_043771575.1 Planctomycetia bacterium | reverse complement strand
GATGGGCAACATTGTCGCTCGCCAAGCTATGATCGGCGAGATTGATCGTGCGGGTCGGGGCTTGAATCGAAAATATGAGTGGCTGCAATTGCCCATCTGTATTCCTGGGGGAACCCCTTGGGCGTGGACCTATTTTATATTAACGACGTTGCATTCGGCCCATTTGGCATGCATGTTGATCGTGGTCCTTGCGACCGCGTCGTTGCCACGACAATGGAACCGCCAGGGAGGGTCAAAGCTAGAGCGGGTGGGTCGAAACTGGCACAACATGGTGGTCGTTTGGTTCATACTCTTCGTGTTGATTTACTTGACTTGATTGCACTCCAACCAACGAGCGTCTGTTATACCGCATGATTACTCTCACTGATTCGATCGCCTTGAATGTGCAGCACCTCAGCCATCGCTACGGTTCTCTTCAAGCGCTGGATGACCTAAGTCTCGAAGTGATGGGTGGCGATATTTTTGCGCTGTTAGGCCCCAACGGCAGCGGCAAAAGTACATTGTTTCGGCTGATCAGTACCATCGCTAGGATTCAAAGCGGTGATATTCGCGTCTTCGGAAACTCGCCTAAAACGGACTTGGCGGCAGTGCGCAGTTCGATCGGCATTGTCTTTCAATCTCCCAGCCTCGATCGCAAATTGACGGTGCTTGAAAATATCCGCTGTCAAGCTGCGCTGTACGGCTTGCGCGGCGCGTCTTTGAAGTCGCGAATTGAGGAGGTTGTTCAGCAGATGGGGATCGCCGATCGGTTGACGACAATTGTTGAAAAACTCTCTGGCGGATTGAAGCGACGCGTTGAGTTGGCGAAAGGCATTTTGCATCGCCCAAAGTTATTGTTGCTGGACGAACCCAGCACGGGATTGGATCCTGCCGCAAGATTGGATTTATGGCATGCGCTGGAGCAGCTGCGTACGGAATATCAAGTCACTGTTTTACTTACGACGCATCTACTCGAAGAAGCGGACAAGGCTGACCGGGTTGCTATTCTGCATCAAGGTCGCAGTGTCGCAGTCGGCTCGCCCTCGCAACTCCGCAGTGAACTGGGTGCTCAAGTGCTTAGTATCCAAACCCACGACCAGCCCGCTGTACTCGCTTGGCTAGCATCACGCTCCATCGAAGCGCAGCAATTCGATAATCATCTGCGCGTTACGGGCTCCAGCGCAGCAACACTTGTCGCTCCGCTGGCGCAAGATTTTGGCCCGCGCATTCAATCGCTAACCCTGGGCCAGCCCAGTCTCGAAGACGTCTTTGTTGCGAGAACGGGGCATCAGTACTGGTAAAATCTCGGCATGACATCAAAGTCACATTTTCGCGTAAACTATGCACAGCCTAGTGAAAAGCTCGCCTAGCGTGGCCGTTTCCAAGACTTTGCAGTTCACTACGAAGTACGGCTTAGAACGAATACTCGAACTTCAATAGATTGCTTGAACCTCGAAATATGAGTCGACTGATATCCTTTGTCGCCCTAATTGCCATCATCATCGTCATAGGTCTGCTGTTCTATAACGTGATGGCGGGCTTTTTTGTACCAGTTTTTTTGGCTGCGGTTTTGGTGGTGGTCTTTCATCCATTGCATCGCTGGGTCCTCGAAAAAACCGGCCAGCGCGAGAAGTTAGCGGCGACGCTGACTACTTTGCTGATCATGATCTGT
>JAYVHC010000817.1:0-4064 GCA_043771575.1 Planctomycetia bacterium | reverse complement strand
GTGACTTTTACACCTGCGGCTTCGTGTACGATCGACTCGAGCATTGGCCGCGCTAGTTCAAGTAACTGCTTTCTTGCCTGCTTAATTAGATCACGCCCTTTCTCTGGCAACGAGGATTTGCTGAGTTGTCGTTCGGCAAGCGTTAGCACACCGCGAATGCGCACGACCAGCAAATCCTTGAGAAAATGGACATGTACTTGTTCGGAAATCCATCCTAAATACTCTTCTTGGAAGCGAATGATCCCGTCGCAGATCGCATCTTCACATTCCATTTGTGTTAGGTTCTTAGACCTGCGACCATTGCGAATTCGACGTGCTTCGTCGATGGGCAACCGGCGCTCAAGGGAAGGATGGGCGCGAGACTTCGTTTTCGTTGTGGCTAAGCCTTCCGCCGCAACAACGCTCGATAGCGAACTTTTGATGTCGTTTAACGTAGCTGGCTTTATCAAGACTCCGTCGCAGCCTGCTTTCATGGCAGCGACTTTATGCTCGTCACCTTTTTGACCTGTAACCGCTATGATTTTCATTTTCGTAAACGAGGGCGATTGTCGCAACTGAGTTACTAGATCGCAGCCATCGATATCGGGCATGATCAAATCAACGAACATCAAGTCGGGACGGAATGCCCCTGCAACCTGTAACGCTTGTCGGCCACCGTAAGTAACGTGAACTTGATTGCCGAGTTCTTCGACCAACAAACCTAAACTGTCTGCACCGTCGCGGTTGTCGTCAACAATCAAAACGCGAAGTTTTTCATCAGACTGCATAATAGTTGTACCGTGCGCAGGATCGCGGTGATGTAATTGCTGTAACTTGGGCTCCGAAAGCACTCGAAACGAGTGCATTTGCCGTGCCACTTTGTATCAATGTAAAGCAAACAAAAAACGCCGACTTGAAGGGCGATTATTTAGCCACGCTTGGCAGACACACGCATTTGCGGCGATCCGGCGAGAGTGAACACAATGATCTCTTCGCCAGAGCGGGTACTGATGTCTTGGTGCAAGCTAATGACTTTTACTTTCGTGATGTCTGCCACTAGAGCCTCAAGTGCAGGGCGAGCGGTTTCGACGAGCAGAGTGCGCACTTGCTTTAGCAGATCGCGTCCCTTCTCTGTAGGGAATGTCGCAACCAACTGCTGCTCGGCTGCGGTGAGTACCCCTTGCAAGCGGACGACGAGCAAGTCGCCAAGCAAATACGCGCGCAATTCCTTTGGCCCTCGCCCCATGTATTCGAGCTCGAATCTCGCCAAACCTTTACAAATCGCCGCTTCGATTTCGCCTTGCGTAGGCGATTCTGGTTCCATCAAGTATTCAGATCGTAATAAACGTTCGCCGCTGGGCGATCTTGTCAACAAGTTGAACGAATTAGATGTTCCATCTTAGTGCAATTTGATGGTAAGCCCTGGCTTAACCGGAATTTCCTTGGGTAATGTACAGAAAAAAAACGGAAATCGCAATCTCACACGAAAGGCTGCATCCGCCCCTTTAAGCCCAGACCTAGGCTGCAGTTCGCAAGATACTCTTGCGAAAAGCGAATGGAGGTTACAATGCGACAACCTCGCGAATTCAATCGACAAACGATTGCGTCGGTTGCCCAATCTCGTCAAGAAAGTTTCTCATGAGCAGCGCACCTGAATTGCAAGCGGTAACCACCAAGACGGTAGTAAGGGTCAAAGGTCCCAGTAAAATCCGGATCTATAGTCATTCCGCGTTGCTTTATTGGTGGCCGGTTTGGCTGGTAGGTTACATCATGGCCGCATTGACGTATTACCAAGGCGAAAAGATCAAAATTGCTGATACCGAAACCATGTTTCACCACAATAGCAATCTCGGGCTTATCTTTTTTGGAGTCCTGTTCCTGGTGATTTTGGTTACCAACTATTCTGTACGCGGCTTAGCGTCTGGAATCGTGATTCTGGCGTTAGTCCTCACGTTTGTATTGCTGCTTTATTTCAATGTGTGGGAACAAGTTTTCGGCTGGTTCCTAAGTCACAAGATTTATCTCAACGCAAATGCCTATCTTTGGTTTTCAACGCTTCTGTTCGCGATGTGGTGCATCGTCGTATTTGGTTTCGACCGAATTAGTTATTACGAGGTCGAAGCAGGACAAATGACCTTTGAGTCTTTATTTGGGTCGGGATCCAAGAGCTATAACACTCAAGGAATGATGCTCGAGAAACACCAAGACGACGTGTTTCGCCATTGGTTGTTGGGATTAGGCTCAGGCGACATGCAAGTTCGAACCTCAGGCGCGACCCGAGAACAACTCGACATTCAGAATGTTCTGTTCGTTGGAAACAAGATCGCAGCGATGCAGCATCTGATCGCCGAAGTTCCAGAACAATAAGAGTTCCTCATCAAGAATATCCTTTGGGAAGCCTGAGTCAGGACAGAATCGCCCTTTACAGCGACTTCAAGTATTCCGCAAGTTCGCCGCTTTCTTTCTCGGACAAGCCCAGCTTGAAGTGAGCGTTGTAGTGTTGGATGACATCGTGAATGGTCGCAAATCGCCCTTCATGATAGAAGCCGCCCTTCATCCGAGTCCACAAGCCCTTGAGCGGTGTCGTGCGGTATCGCTCGTCGGGCGACCGTTTTGTTTGGAAGTCGTCAATGCCAATCTCTGCGGCGGTGTGCATCGGCCAGCCCGGTTCCGTGAAGAAGGGTGGAACATGGCAGCGTTTGCAGTCAGCCTTGTTGTTGAAGATTGCCTGTCCACGAGCCGCCACCGCAGTGTCAAAACTGTCTTGTGGGGGCTTAGGGGCTACGATGGAAAGTTGGTAGAAATGCAAGGCAGGCAGCTCGGCGGTAACAAGATCGGGGTCGTTACGGATGTTCCAGTCCTTGGTTTTGACAGCGATAGGAAACTTGTCCTTGTCGTTCAGCCGTGGGTCGAAGAACGTACCCTTGCCCCGCATCTGTAAATGCTCACCCGGGCGACACGGCCATCAAGCACCACCTTGCGGTACTCCGTCTCGAGCACTTCATTATCACTAATGACTCCTTAACGAACAGCACGGTCGAACCGTTCCACGACACCTTGGTGGACGTAATTTGGAAGCGAACGGCAATTGATCGGAAAGTCGAAGCTTCGCGGAAGCTCGCGTTTGTTCTAAACGACCGCAAGGATCACCGCAATGAACTAATTGCTTGTCTTCTTGAGCAAGGATCTGAATTTTTACTTGCGCGAGAATTCTATCTCAAAGCAGGGCGAGTGGCGAGCGAAGCGTTTGCATTTGCTCAGGCCGCAATACATTTTTCCAATGCTTATCGGCTCGGTGAAGCGGTGAATGTTAACACCCAGCAATCGATTCAGGAGCTAGCCGATTCGCTTGCAGACGCCGGGCAAAGTGCGCGTGCGGCGGAAACCTACCTTGAAGCAGCCAATTTGGGAGACGCTGGGGCTTCTTTTGATCTGCGACGCCAAGCAGCAACCTGCGGAGGCAATTGCTCATTTCCGACGATCATCGCAGCGATTCCATCTTGCCGGCATGAAAATACATGCCGCATCAGTTGATTTCGCACTCGGCCGCCTGATTGGCGGAGTCGAAGGCAATTGCTTGCAACAATCGGCGCGTGATTTAATGACCTCAGAAGGAGTTGTCGATCCCGCAAAGTTTGCCTCAATCCATACTTGGATCGAAATCGTTTAGTATGACTGTGCACTCAATCAATTAAATTCTCGTTCTCAAAGGAAACCAGAATTGAACACGAATGAAATCGGCATTGGCCCATATCCAGCTTATGATCGCATCCAAGGTTACCTACTTCGATTTGGAAGTGCCTTTATTTAATGGAGCTTTTGAAGTGGCATTCTTTTGTGCACCCTAATTAGCCCTTTCCGTGCTTAACATGAGCGAATGGACCACGATGGGCGATATTCCCGCCGAAACTGGTGGAATCTGGGCGAGACTTAACGGAGTATTCTTGATCAGAAGCAAACAAAGGAAGCAAACAAAGGTGTTAGAGCGAATGGCACGGGTTTAAGACGAGGAGCACAATTGGTTGTGCAAGCAAAGCATGGCTGTTCAATATGTGGTAGCAGCATAGTCACAGAGCACTTAGAGT
>JAYVHC010000816.1:0-2818 GCA_043771575.1 Planctomycetia bacterium | reverse complement strand
ACTGCGCGCCCAACAGACTTGGCGTTGCTGCAGGCTGTCGCTGCCGTCGGTCAAGCTCACTTGATTCAAACTTACGAGCAATTCTTTTCGGCTCGCGGCAAGCACGCCGGACAAGTCTTATTGATCGCTGACGATCTCGATGACCGCATCCGTTATCTGAACGTGCGAAACACCTTGCTTTCACTGCTGCGGCTGGGCGTGATTCCGATTATCAACGAAAATGATACCGTGGCGGTTGACGAATTGATGACCACCTTTGGCGATAACGATCGTCTGGCCGCCATGGTGGCTGGGTTGTTACCCAGGCCGGTACTGGTGATTCTCAGCGATGTGCAAGGTCTGTATGATCGCGATCCCACCGCTGACGGTGCCAAAATAATTCCCACAGTGGAGCAAATTGACCAGTCGATCATGAACCTGGTGATCGATCGCCGGACTGGACTGAGCAAAGGCGGCATGGGCAGCAAGTTACGCGCCGCGCAATTCGTTACCAGCAGCGGTTCAACCGTAATCATTGCTGGTGGTCGTATGGAGAACATTCTGCCGCGACTGTTTAGCGGCGAGGAAGTCGGCACTTTGTTCCTGCCGCAATCGCGCAGCCTGGCGCCGAGAAAGCGTTGGATCGGCTTCTCGGCGCAAGCAGCAGGAAAGATCCACATTGATGACGGCGCGGTGAAGGCCATCGTTTACGAAGGACGTAGTTTGCTAGCGATTGGAATCAAAGACGTGGCGGGGCACTTCGAAAAAGGTGATGTCATCGCCATCGTTGACGGCGAGGGGGAGGAAATTGCCCGCGGTTTGGTAAACTACACCGCCTCCGAAGTGCGTCAAATTCGCGGCTGCCGTTCACCGCGAATTGCCGAAATTCTCGGACAACGACCCTACGAGGAAGTCGTCCATCGCGACAATATGGCTCTCGTCGGACTTAAGTCCGGCAGTCCCGATAGCTGTTAGTGTAGAACGATAGTCCCGATCATATGCGGGAGTCGTCGCGTGTTCTTGGCCAACCACGGACATCCGCCTTCGTCATAACTCTTCAGTGCCAGCAGCACGGCGACACGCATGAAGTCGGCGTCGCTTAATCGTGAGAAAAACGTCGCCTCGATCACTCTCGAGAGGCTCTTGGTTGGCAAATGAGCGACGATGTTCAGCAGGCTGTCCGTGACAGGCGTTTCGCTATGAATGAAGAACGCTTCCATGATGTTCTCGATAAGGTGACCTGTAGTCGAGTCCGGCGCAGTCTATTCCTGTCGGCTTGGCAAGCTTGCCCAACCGAAATGCAGTATCGCTAAAACGAGGCTCAGCTCCGCAGCGGCCAACGTCGCAGGCCAAGTACGTTGAATTAGTGTACCAATAGATAGAGGTCGGAGCGTGCCGATTGGAGCCGTGACGAGATGATCCCACGACTCGGTTCGCTCCCAACCGTTCGCAGTTCGCCGCCAAGAATCCTGCTGCGCGGAAGCCTGCGGTCCAGGCACGGCCAACAATGCACCTATCGTCAAAAGAAACTGCATGAGCAGCCTTTTGCGTTGACCAACTTTCCTAACGATGCTGCATTCAAAGCTCATGGTTTTCCTGATACTCTGCAAAGTGTTTTGGCGAGCGACGTGAAAGAAGTTGAAGGGCGATTTACGCAACCTCTAATGCACACAGGAAGCCAGTCGCCTTGAATGCAGAGTTTATTTAGATGCTAAACACTGTTCCAGTAATGGTTTGCGCAGTTTCGTAGGAAGGGTCAAGCCATTGAGTATGCGGCAAAAAAACAACATGGATCGGAAAGTGACGTTTCCAAAAATCAACGCAACTGGATATCGCGCCGTCGAATTCTTCGCGGGAATGGGCGGTTTTTCCACTGCCTGGCCAGAAGTCGATGTCGCGGTAGGGATCGATATTTCTCAGCGTGCGGCGGAGGTTTACACAGCCAACAGTTCGCATCCTTTTTGGATTCGCGAAATTGAATCCATCTCAGCGGAAGAATTGCTTGGGCTGCGTGCAAACCTGTGGTGGATGTCCCCACCCTGCCAACCTTACACACTTCGCGGCCTGAGGCGCGATGTCGACGATCCAAGAGCGCGTTCATTGTTGCGTTTAATGGATCTGATCGGAGCCTGCGCGCCAGAGTTTGTGGTTATTGAAAACGTCTTAGGCTTCTCGGTTTCAACCGCTCACGCACTCCTTACTAAGCAGCTTGAAACTTACGGGTACCGCTGGCAGAGTATCGAACTGTGTCCGACACAGATGAACTGGCCTAACAAGCGACCGCGTTTCTATTTGATGGCTAGTCGCGGCGCAGATTTAATTCCCTGGCGCGATCTGCCAGTGTATTCGTGCCGCACCGCAGACTTGATTGACAGTGAAGTCGAAATACAAGTGGTTGCGACTGAGTTGTTAATGAATGCAGCGACCATCGCCGAGATCGAAGAAGCGATCGATCGCTGTGATCGGAACAGCGCACGGGCGACGGCCTGCTTTGCGAGTAGTTATGGTCGCGCGCTGCTCAACTCCGGTTCATATTTACAACTGGGGGCCGGGCGCTACCGCCGGTTCTCTCCCCGCGAAGTTGCAAATCTGCTCGGTTTCCCGCCACATTTTATCTTGCCACCCTCCTTGCGGACGCGCGAGCTTTGGAAGCTGCTCGGCAACGGTCTTTCGCTTCCCGCTGTGCGCTATGTGCTGAGCCACCTGCCGGGTGGTCCGCTGGCGAGGTTACCTTGGGATGGGCCATAACGCACCGCATTCGATTAACGCGAACGCGAAGCCCTGGTCGTTGTCTCGTAACGTTGTTAGCCGCCGTGCGCTAGCACCGGTTTCCTGGGGA
>JAYVHC010000815.1:0-4581 GCA_043771575.1 Planctomycetia bacterium | reverse complement strand
TGTCTGTTTCCATTTTGCGTCAGCATCCATCGCTCGTGTTGATATCTGAAACGCATAAGTATTCGGTGAAGGCATTTCGTTGATTTTTGCACCAGCGAGTTTGCCTGCAAAGCATGGCGAGAAATAGGTTTTACACATCTTTGACACGACAACAATCAAAACAGGACATACACAAAGGACAAACGGCGTTAATGTACGTAGATTCGAATCTGTTCCAGCGATAGCTGTGCGACGCGGTCGGATCTCCCAAGTTTAACCCGAACTCTCCAAACTCCCCCATTCAGCAGGACAATTGGCATGTTAGGCAACGGTACAGCCTCAGACACACCGCACCAAGTTCTTTACCAACATCATGCTAGCACTCTGGCTCCGCCACAGTCGATGGTAGAGGAGCTCGCACCAGCTGGGTTGCCATCCGCTGGCGGTGCCGCGAAAGTCTCGCCGGTACCCACCGTCTGGAAAATCCAATGGGGTGCTTCTGCCTGGTTGATCGCGTTGCACATCGGAGCGCTCTATGCACCTTGGTGCTTCACATGGAGTGGGCTTGGTCTTGCTTTGCTATTCCACTGGATGACCGGCAGTTTGGGCATTTGCCTTGGATTCCACCGATTGCTGACACACACGGGATTGGAGGTGCCGAACTGGCTCAAGAATGTCTTTACAACAATTGGAACCCTGGCTGGCGAGGGCGGTCCAATTAGCTGGACAGCAAACCATCGCAAACACCATGCTTACAGCGATCAACCTGGTGACCCACACTCGCCGCATGATGGACCGTGGTGGTCGCACGCGTTCTGGCTGGCTTTCACCACAGACAATGGCGATCCAAAGGGATATGCCAAGAAATGGGTGCCAGACCTACTCAAGGACAAGTACACCGTATTTTTGGAGAATTTTTTTCTACCCATTCATATCGCTTTCGGTGCATTGGTCACCGGCTGCGGCTATTTGATCGGTGGCCCAACCGGTGGCCCAACACTAGCAGTTTCATGGCTGGTCTGGGTGATCTGCGTGAGAATGGTAGCGGTCATGCATACAACTTGGTTTGTAAACTCTGCTTCACACATTTGGGGCTATAAGAATTACGATACACGTGACGATAGTCGAAACCTTTGGTGGGTTGCGGTCATCGCTTACGGCGAGGGCTGGCACAATAATCATCATGCTCACCCACGTTTGGCTCAGCATGGTCACAAGTGGTGGGAATTCGACATGACCTTTATGGTCATTCGTATATTGCGAGCGGTGGGTCTCGCGAAGAACGTGATCGACCTCGAAAGCATGGACGAAAAGAAACGTCGCCATCTCGAGCGGGCATCCGCTTAGTTATTCAGATCGGATGAAAGGGACGTGCGTCGACCGCAACAATTTCATCACCGAATCGAATGCCTGCTTCTTCAGCAGGAAAGCCATCGAAGACGCTGCGTACGAAGATTTTTTCGCCCATCGTTTCCGTATCAACGCCAATCGATTCGTACGCCAAAAGATCTTCGCGGTCAGCCGGAGCTAAGAATTCAAACACTCCCGACAATTGAAATTTTTCTTGTTCGCCTATCGGGTTGAGCGTTTCGACGTCGGGGTGTTCGGCTCCAACCCATTCAGCCATTCGTGATTGCATTTTTGCATGACTCGTGTCGCTACCCAATTGTGCGGAAGACGACAGATTCGAGCAAAGGCGAGTGCAAGGCCCGTCATGCGCAGGACCCACAACCAGAAAAAGCGACGCGGGAGGGTTACTCCTGCGACAGGTTTTGCGAGTACGATGGGATCCCATAACAGTCTGCCGTCCACTAACACTAGCCCGGACGATCCATATAGACGCGACAAGCTTCCGCTGTACTGGATGTTTGATTTCAAGTGAGTTGGATTCATCGGCGAGACAAAAAAGAAAGGTGCGTGGACGATCATTTTCCCACCTGGCCGCAACAGTCGCGTCATCAATGAAACCAACTGGGGTGGATCTGAGACATGTTCTAGAACATCAAGGCAAACAACAACATCAAAACTCTCTGACGGCAACGCATCGACTTTCGTAACAACTTCGATCGGAGCACGATTAAGTTCAAAGATCTTTCTGGCAAGCGCGATATTCATCTCCCCTTCTTCGGAGTATGTCGCGTGGTGCCCGCATTGAGATAGGTATAGACTGTCAAATCCTGCACCGTCACCTACCAACAGAATTTTCTGAGCGCCCTCGGTCGCGCGTTGCAGGTAGCTCCCAATCCATTGCCTGATTTGAAGCTTCTCTTTTCGTCGATTCCAGGTAGGCTGGCCTGAAATGGCAGAGTCCGTTCGGCGATAGTACTCCGCGAGGTCATGGCTCCAGACAAAGGGCTCGATGCCGCATTCCTTGAAGTCACGTCGGTGATACTGTCCGAGATTCAATTCTTCTTGGTACAATAAATTGCGAGTCCAATCCGTGGACTTGCCCATTACCTCCGAGATGAGTTCCACCAATCGCTGATTGTCCTTCAGTGGATAGACCAGCGGTGAGGGAAGATTTGGGGCTTTCATGGTCATAGTGTGCACCGAAGGCCGATCGTGGATTCATGCATTTTTGAAACGTCGTAGCAGTCTTGAAATTTGGCGCCGGTAAGAAAAATACTCTCGGTATAAAAAGTGACGGGTGGCAGCTGCTCCTTCCCCACGCGAAACGTCTGGGGCGGATTTGAGCTTTCGAAACCACTCCACATCCGCCTGATTTTTGTCCCGCGTCTTGATAAACGTCGCCATCAATTCGGCCTGTCTTTCTACCAATTCCCATGTCTTGACACTTGCGTCAAAGAGTCCAGCAAACAGGACATTATCGTATTGAGGATGAAACGCGTTTAGAAATAGTTGTGGTGGCCGAGCGTCGTTACTCCATATTTGGGAATCCAAAAATGGAAAGTTGATTCGATAGCCAGTTGCCAATACGATGACGTCGATCTGTTCCTCGCTCCCATCCGAAAATTGCACGACGTTGCCCCGAAGTTCCTTTACGCTTGGCCTGACCTGAACTCGTCCATGCCCGACTGCATTGATAAGATCGGTATTGGGAACCGGTGGCTCGTCCAAAAACCTATGATCAGGTAGGGGCAGCCCCCATTCCTTCGGATCGCCGAGCGCTATTCGAAGCGGCAGGATCGACAACAGACGATGGATCCAATTAGGTGCCTGCAATCGATAGAGCAAATCAGAGCCAGCGTCTATTGGCTTGCCGAATAGAAACTTCGGAACAAAATAATGGCCACGCCGCATGCTTACAAATGTGGCTGCCGCATGCCTACTGGCTTCAACAGATATGTCGCATCCTGAATTGCCAGTTCCAATAACCAGAACCCGATGACCTGCTATTTGCTCAAATGTTTTGTAATCGCGGGCATGAAGTATCGTCCCATGGAAGGTACCTGGAAACGTAGGTACGACCGGGCTCCACAGATGGCCGTTCGCAATCACAATCCCTCGATAGCGTCTCGTTTCCTCTTCCCCAGCAACTGTCACTGCGCAGCCGTTGTCGAGCATTTGAACGCGATTGACAGACTTAGAAAATCGGATTGCGTCATACAATTCAAATTGGGCAGCAAAGGCCTTCAAATATTTCCAAACCTGAGCATGGCTCGGATAAGCCGGATAGTGATCCGGCATGGGGAAATCCAAGAATGCCGCATAGTTCTTGGACGAAATCAAATGAGTCGACTTGTAAACGCTGCTATGGTTGGTTCCGTAGTACCAGATGCCTCCAACGTCATCATTCTGCTCCAAGCATTCGCAGGGAATACCATGAGACTGAAACGTCTTGAGCACGGCTAGGCCTGCCGCGCCAGCACCAATCACGCAGTACTTTTCCGAAGTATTGTTAGACGATAACTCTGTCACGTGGGCTCCGAACGCTTTTGTACCACTGAGCCATTCTGCAAAAGGACCGAATGACCATAGGCGTGAACAACTTCCGTTGGTTGTACCCCTTGCCATAGCCAAAGTTCTTGACGAATCGATAGTACTCGTTGCCACCTGCGTTGTGAACAATGGGAATAACGACGTCATTTTGATCCACAAAAATACCGTCGCGAATACGATAAGGTCGATTCGTTGAAATGAAAACGAAGTTGTATTTCGGATCGAGCGGCACAAATCGGTCTTGATAAATAATGTAATTCGCAAGGAATTGGTCCGAAGCGTAAACTTCGTAGCGATGGCACCATTTTTGAAACGTTGCCCAAAGCTGGATGAACTTTTCGGCTGGCGCTAACACGACAGCCGTGTTGATCACAGGTTTGTCTTTCAAAAAAGCATGCAACGTATTCCAATTCTCTGGATCGAAGTCAGCTCGAGACATAACGACGTCGTGTATGCAGGTATCGAAATCTTCGCAGACACCACGAAAGGCGTCTTTGTCCTGATCAAACAAGTGGCGAACGTCCGATTGAAAGATCAAATCGCCTGCGTCTGTTGTCAAGACCTGATCGTAACTCCGCTCGCTCAGAAAGGCCGCCATGTCGCGCCATAGCATTGTGCCAATCCAACCTTCCTTAACGCAGGTGCGACATTCCACCCCCTGAGCCTCGAGTTGCTTACGCTGGGAAGGGGTGAGTCCATAGT
>JAYVHC010000814.1:0-2275 GCA_043771575.1 Planctomycetia bacterium | reverse complement strand
CGTCGACAACGATCAAGCCAATTTGAGAGACTTCGATGCAGGAGAACTGGTCGCGGTAGTTGGGACTGAGCATGTGTTGGCGGGTGACATGATGGTGTTCATTGAACCTATCTTGGAGAAGAACCGTGGCAAAATTACTCCCGAACAAGAAAAGCAGCTCAAGGCCAAATTGATTCGCGATGTGCTAGCGCAATACGTCGAAATCAAGGCACTCTATCAAGAGTTTTTTCGCGACATGGTAGGCAACAAAGCACCCAAAGAAGTCGCCGAAATGCAGGCCAAGGTCACGACCAAGGCAGCTCAGATTTTTCACGACAAGCAGATTCCACTGATGCAGAAAAAGTACAAAGTGGATGACCTTGCGGCCCTCGAACGTAAACTCCATGAACGGTCGATGTCGATCTCAGCTTTGCAGACTCAGTTTACGGAACGAGTCCTATCGTCAGAACTTGAACGCAAGTACGTCCCCGATAAATACGAATTCAGTCGTGCCGAGCTGTGGGCATACTATCACGAACACGCAGCAGAATGGAACGTAACAGCGCGCGCGAAATGGCGAGAACTGTGCATTCGATTTAACAAGCACCCGCGCGCCGAAGCGGAAGCCTTGATTAAGGATTTAGGCAACCAAATCTATTTGGGAGGCAAACCCTTCGAGGCTGTGGCCAAACAGCAGTCCGAAGGCTTCACTGCGGCCGAAGGGGGCGTCTTCGACTGGACCACACCGGGTAGTCTCAAGTCCGCCGTCATCGACCAAGCGGTTTTTTCCTTGCCGCTACGGCGTTTGAGCCAGGTAATCGAAAGCGAAACAGGTTTTCACATCATCGAAGTGTTGGAACGCGAGCCTGGATACAAGAAGTCGTTTGACGTGGCTCAGGCCGAGATCCGCGAGAAAATGTCGGAACGAAAACGTAGCAAACTCTTGGAAGATTTTCATGCGAAGGTGATGGCTCGCACTTCCATCTGGACGCTTTGGCCTGAAGACATCAAGAACAGTCGAGCACTATCGGAGGCCCTGGGCGACGTCTATCAGCCACCGAAGCAATGATCGCTGCGCCCAACCAAACGAGTGCTGATAAAAAAAGATTGTAGTACGATTGTCCTCAAGCGTTCCGGAAGGCTCGCTGGCTCACTTGAACGTTTTCATCCGTTGGAAAAATGCGCGTTGACTTCGGTCCGTTGCCCTTCGGCAGAACGGTTGGGGACAACCGTTCTACACTTTGGCTCAGTACTTTGGCTCAGTACTTTGGCTCAGTGAAAACATCACTGAGCCGTCGTTTTGATTAGGGCTATTCGATTTGGCGTCTGCTATTTGCCGCCACGACCGCCGCGACCGCCAGGTGCACCTCCACCCGCCCCATCCATGCTTGCCCCCATTCCGCCGCCACCTTCCATGCCACCCATTCCGCCGCCACCTTCCATGCCACCACTGGCGCCCGTTTTCTTAGCGGCTTCATGTTCATCGGCGAACGTGTACATGCGATACTTAAAGGTGTCGTCAATATCGTTCGTAATGTGCACCGAGCCATCTCCGAGCATCACCATAACTTCACCATTGGCTGCCAGTGGGTCGCCGTCGCGCCTGCTGCTGGCGCCAAGTTCCTCGCCACCGCGCATATCCACAACGATGCTGTTGGACGCAAATTGGAGCTCGCGTTTTTTCACGATGCGGTTTGCAGGCACTACAAACTCGAGAGTCTCTTTCTTGGCGTTCAATACACTGCCGCGCCGAACATCGGCAAAGCTCTTGGAATAGGTGGCCCCTGTTACTTGATCCATCAATGTTGCGACGAGATTCGCTTCTGAATCTCCAACCACCGCCGATGGGCGAGGGTTGGTTGCTGGATCAAATCCAAGACCTGCAATGGCGTCATAACGAGCCGAGATCCGCACAGGCTCGCTCGGTTCACTCCACTCGGTTTCGAGCATCTTGCGGCGAGCCTTGCTATTCACTTTATGGGCAGCGTCATCAATGTGGCGCTGCTCTGTAACACGATCGAAAACCTCTTTTTCCAATGTACTTGGCTGAGGAGCGGGTATATCAAAGTCGACAGATTCACCCGCGGCAACGCGCCTCTTAATTCGCTCGGGATAATTGGGGTCACGCATAATGAGTCGGACGCGATAGCGATAGACTTTGCCAATTTCTTGGGGAGTCAACATATCGTAAAAACGAAGCATCTTGTATTCAGGTTGCGGCCCCGAGCTCATCGTCATGCCACCCCCCATGCCACCTCCCATGCCACCCCCCATGCCACCTCCCATGCCACCACCC
>JAYVHC010000813.1:0-6602 GCA_043771575.1 Planctomycetia bacterium | reverse complement strand
TTTCAGAGTTTCCGTCTCCGCGAAATCTTGATACTTGTTCAAGTGATTGAAAATACGGTTAGGTTCTTTCGCTTTTAGGACCGCGGTGCCGCCACCGTAATCGCTGCGCCATTCGTTTTCGGGCATGCAGGCGATCACTAACGTGATTAACTTGTTCGGCCCATCGGTATGGGGACGAATATGCCCACCATCGGCGGGCAGCATCGAGAACTCGAATCGAGTTTTGATTGGTTTTTTCTTGGGTACGCCGAAACGAAATGATTCAACCGCAGAGCGCCATCGAGCACGACGAGCGGCGGCGGCATCATTGATAACGTCGATTTTGCCATTGAGGCCGAGATCCACATGGTTCTTCGTCAAGACATCCAGAACTTGGGTCACAAATTCCGGATGCTTGACTTCGTCGTGGACTTTTTTCCAAATCGAGCTCGAACGAATGAACTGATAATATTGCTCAGGATTGTTGACTTCGGAGAGAGAGTACTTATTGCCGAGCTTGGCTTTAAATTGGAAGAGTTCCTGTGCAGGGTAATTCGAAACCATTTCGTGGTACAGTGACGAGGGGAATACCTCCTTGGCATAGCCAATGGGATAAGGATCGTAATCGAACTGTAGGTCTGTGAACTGAAACATCGGCTCTCGGGTCGTAATCACATCGAACTCCAGCAACGCTTGGCGTACCTTCCGCACAACGGGGCAGACTATAGCCCAATCGGTTCGAGGAACTCAATAGCGATGACCAATTGCTTGCATTTACCTTCCCTATGCAATTGATGGGTTCGCTGGGACGATCTTGTGTATCCTCTCTTCGCTAGCGAAGGGTCACCTCTCTCAAGCGTAGCTTGGGGGAGGTGACTCTACGATCTAAACTGCTGGCACTTCGTGGACAACCAGTAGATTGTGAGTATTGTCGAGTACACCGGTGCCGGTGACGTAAACGACTCGATCGCCAGCCACTAGCAAACCTCGCTCGCGTCCCCATTTCGTCACGTTTTCGAACAGCTCTTGGGGATTGTCGAGGTTGTCCACTTGATAGGGCATGATCCCCCATAACAAGCACATGCGCCGGAGCGTGCTGGGCGAATTGCTGACTCCTAGTGTGGGAATATAATTTCGCTGCTTGGATTTTACCCAGGCGGTGCCGCCCGTGCGGCTAGCGACAACGACCAATTTGGCGTTAATGGTTTCAGCGATACTGGCAGCGCTGTAGGTAACTGCGGCGGTGATCGGATGCACGCGATCGAAGACTCGGGCGCGGCCTGTACTCGGCTGATCCTTGTACAACTGTTCTGTGAAAAGCATAATACGGTTCATCGTATCGACCGCTAAGACGGGAAACTGGCCGATGGCCGTTTCACCGCTCAGCATGCAAGCGTCAGCGCCATCGAGGATCGCATTGGCAACGTCACTGGCTTCGGCGCGTGTGGGGCGGCGATTGGTGTGCATGCTCTCAAGCATTTGCGTGGCGACAATAACGGGTTTCATTTTTTCGCGGCAAATTTGAATGATTCTTTTTTGAGCGACGGGCGTTTCGGCCACGTCAATTTCCACTCCCAAGTCGCCACGCGCAACCATAATTCCATCTGCGGCTTCGATGATCGCATCCAACTGCTCCATCGCTTCTCGCTTCTCGATTTTGGCAATCACCATCGCATTGGATTCGAGACTGGTGAGTAGATTCTTTAGCGACAACACGTCCTGCGCAGTGCGCACGAAACTCAAACTGACAAAATCAATTTCATTTCGCGCGGCCCACATTGCGTTTTCGATATCTTCGGGACGCATGGCTGAAACGCTCAACGAAACGCCGGGCAAGTTGATTCCCTGACGACTTCGAATCGTTCCCGTAGTAAGTACTTTGCAAGTAACTACCTCTTTGGTTCGCGAGGTAACCTGCAGCGTAATCGTTCCATCGGCAAGCATTATTTGATTGCCAACGACAATTTCGTCGATCAGCCGACCGTAGTTGCTGCAAAGTTGACGAGGTTCGAGAGAAACTTCGCCACGAACGATCGTTAGCTCGCTGCCCGATTCGACTTCGAGCGGATCTTGCATCAATTGTCCAAGTCGAATCTTAGGGCCAGCCAAATCAAGCAGCACCCCGACAGGAAAACCCGTGCTCTCGCGCACGCGGCGGATGGTTTCCAGCGTGCGTTCGAAATCGGCAATTTTGCCGTGCGCCGTGTTGATACGAAACACATCCACGCCATGATTGACCAATTCGGTCATGGTGGCCTCGTCCTGGCAAGCCGGGCCCACTGTCGCTACGATCTTAGAACGCGCTTCATTGAGATTCGGTCGAACCTGAGTCATAGTAGGCTGTACTTTCTTTCGACGGATCGCTGAGGCTTGGATTGCCCTAAAGAATAACGTTTTTTCGCAAATGAAGTAACCGCCTGTGAAGTCAGCTTGGAATAACAAAACCGCCTTGGTTTGTGGTGCTTCGTCGGGACTTGGATTTCATTTGTCATCGGTTTTGGCAAACCACGGTGCCCGCGTTATCATGCTCGCACGCAACTTGGGGCGGCTGAACGAAGCCAAGTCGAAGATTGCTCAGCAGTCTCCCGCCGCACAGCTCAGCACGTTGTGCGGCGATCTTTGCGACGAAGCTGGCTCGCGGCTAGTCGCGGAAGTACTGCGCCAGCAATTCGGCCAGCTCGATTTGGTCATCAATGCGATTGGCGAAAGCGACCGAGGTAGCATCGAAAAACTCCACCTTGAGCGAATGCTCTCGCTGGTGCGCACGAATGTGGGCAGTAGTTTGCACGCGATTCAGCAATTCTCGCCGCTACTGAAACCGTCGCGGGGCGTGATCGTACTAGTTGGATCTCTGTCGTCACATTTCGCTCCACGGTTTTTGGGAGGCTACTCGATTGCAAAGCACGGCTTGGCGGCTCTGGCTCAGCAATCCCGTCTCGAGTTGGCGGTGGATGGCGTGCATGTGATGATGGTCAGTCCAGGGCCGATCGCGAGGCCTGACGCTGGGCAGCGCTACAACCATATGCCCCAAGCGGTTGACCTGCCAGCGGAGGCGCTGAAAAGCGCCGGCGGCGCGAAAGTCAAAGGGCTTGATGCCTCACAACTAGCGGAGGAGATTATCGTGGCAGCAAGCAAGCGACGCAGGACCTTGATACGGCCTCGCAAAGCGAGAATGTTACTGATTGTCAGCGCGATATCGCCGTCGCTGGGCGATTACCTACTGCGCAGGTTTACTAGTTGAAAAAACACTGGGCGTGCCCGCCCTATGCAAGGCCAATTGCAAGGCCAAGCGAAAGTTTCTGTTGAGAGAGATAAAAAGTGTAACGCGATTTCAACACTCGATTTCCTTTCAACTACTTGAAATGCGCTGCGATAGTGCGCGCCAATTCGTGCATGACCATTGCAGCGATGGAGGCAATGGGGGATCGGCTTGATTGAATTGACACCTGCGTGCGAGTCTCTTCGCAGCCATCGTAACTTCAAGATCATGCTTCACTCGTGGGCCCTCGACGTTTTCGTCAGTCTCGCCAGTGTTTAGATATTGAATCCAGTTTTCTAGTCGGTCTTTAGCGAAGACAAATACGACTTGATCAAACTGCTGCTGCGTTATGGCTGCTGATTGTGCTTGTTGCCAGAATCTATTTTTCAGCTCTTCGCAGCTTGCCATATCATCGTCGACATCAGCCCAGACCATGAGCGTCGTATTGCCGCCTTGATTTAGGCACACCTTCAATTCTTTAGGCATACGTTCGATAAGACTCTTTCGCCCCCCACAATCGATCGGGCGTATCCGATTACTTCCCTTGAATGGCCGAATCCAAATCGGATCAAGCGATTTGATGAGTCGGTTAATAAAAACGGGATCGATACTGCGCCCCTTTTCGCCTTCATGCAAACAGACGATCTGCGTTCTATTGGCCATTGATCCACCCCCTGGCAATCGCTTCACTTGCGGTGAGACCATCGGGAACTTTGAGCGGACCAAGACGAGTTGGCGAGGTGTGGTTGTCACGCCACAGATAGCTTCCATGCCCTTCGCCAGCATTGCCAAGAATCTCCGGGTGGTGTGAGATTAAAATCGCTTGGTGGTCTTCATCGAGCAGCTCGCGCATCGCCAGGACCCATGGTTGCAACTCCGGAAGTCCAACATAGTTGTCCGGTTCATCAATGAAGACAATGTTGGATTTGCTTGTCTCCAATGCCGCGCGGATCATGTAAAGCCCTAGAAGCGCTCGTTCACCATCAGACAATTGGTGAAAGCTGTAAAGCCCTCCATTCTTTCCTGGGTTCGAATTGAATCGTAGTTGCAACGTCTTTGAGTTTAGTCCGATGTCTTGCTGCCGAAATGACAAAAAATCGGGCCATACTTCCTGAAGCGATTCTCGTAGAGCATCCATCCATTCTTGTTCCTGTGAGAAATTACGATACCAGGACAGCAGGTTGTCCATGGTCAGGGACGGTTGTCTCGCTTCACTGCGGCTCTCAAACTCCATACTTCGCGGACTGGGACGCACAATTAAAAAACCAGCCAAGGTTTGTTGCAAAATCTCAACATCGCGTAGCAAGCCATGAGGCTGAATCGCACCCAATGCTGCTTGCCGCCAGTCCAGCGGAAAGCTGCTGGTAGTTCCGTCAGGCTTCTTGAAGCTGACGCCCTCCAAATCGCGAGTAAAGAGGCTTCGCTTGTCACACGTCGCGCTCTCCATGATAATACGAGGCTTAACTTCGTCGCGGGCCTGCTCGATATGCAGCTTATACTCAAACTCTCGACCAGCAGCCGCCACAGTCAATTCGAACTCCTGAACGCTACTATCAAGCCAGTTCGTGAATTCCAGTCCCTTGATGTCGTTTGGGCCATCCCCTCCAAGCACGGCTTCCGATGTCCCAAGATCCCGAATCAATTTCAGTGCGTCGAAGACGGAACTCTTGCCCGCGCCGTTCGGGCCGCACAGGACACCGAACGAATTGAACTTCGCCTCGAATGCAACAAGGCAGCGAAAATTATTTGCATATAGTCGAGTAATCATCGGTGCATTCTCCGAGTCATTGGCACATGGTGCGTAAGTTTCATAATTTACTCATTAAACCCAAGCCCATCGGACAACATCGGTGCTAATGCGCGCTCTGGCGCCCCTCGCACCGGGTACTCCGGGGGAGAGCGGCGGGGGTAAGGCGTTTTCACAATCACTTAAAGACTGAGTGTCTCTCGACGATTCCGCCCCCTTCTCCCCCGCGAGTACCCGGGGGAGAAGGGGAAGACATCATTTGGTTCGTTCGCCAGCGTTGAATTCGTTCGGTCCAGTCAAAACCGGCTTGCTTGCTGCTCGAGTTATTCAGTAAATGTAAGTTACTACCAGTTGCTGTCAATCATCGATAGTAGATCCTCACGGAGTTCCAGACCCCTGCGAAAGGTCCAGCGTGCAAACGGCGTAAGCGAAATTTGAAAATGATTACGCCTGGTCACCAAGACAGGTTTCATGGCCACAGTACAACGAAGAAATGTGTATGATGAGTAGCGTGTGGAATTGAAAACTCATTGCATCCCGTGCCTAGACGTAGAACCCATTCTCCGCATGATCGACTCACTTGCAATTGATGTTCAAAAACTCCAAAAACAGTATCGCGATGGATGGATCGTACCGCGGCGGTTCAATGCCCTGAAAGGTATTGATTTAGCCGTGCGGCGGGGTGAGGTCTTCGGATTACTTGGGCCTAACGGCGCGGGGAAAACCACGCTGATCAAGATCTTGTTAGGGATCGTGAAAAGTACTGGGGGCCAAGCCTTTCTGCTGGGTGAACCCGCTGGAACCAAGAGCGCGCGACGACGAATCGGCTATTTGCCAGAGAATCTGAATTTCCCGTCACACCAAACTGCTAAGCGGGCGATGGAGTTCTTTGGACGCCTGAGTTCAGTACCCGAGAGTGTGATCAAAACGAAATCGTCGGAGTTGCTTGAATTGGTCGGTCTGGCCGGTCGTGAAAAGGAATTGGTGCGGAAGTACAGCAAAGGGATGCGTCAGCGACTGGGGCTGGCTCAAGCCATGCTGCATGATCCAGAGCTATTGATTCTCGACGAGCCAACCGATGGCCTCGATCCAGTGGGACGTTCGCAGATTCGCAAGTTGATCAACGAACTGCGCGATCAAGGTAAGACGGTCTTTTTGAATAGTCACATCTTGCAAGAAGTAGAGCTGGTTTGCGACCGAGTGGCAATTCTGGCAGGTGGCCAATTGCAAGGCATCGGCACGCCCCGCGAGTTGACGCAGCAGTTTGGTGGAGTACTGGATACCAAAGTTCGCATTGAAATAGCAGCTGCACCGGAGAAAATTGAACTGCTCAAGCACTGGAGGGGTGTCGAAATCCTGCCGCTTCCCGATTCGCATTGGCAGTTGACGAGCGCTATGCATACACAAGCCGACGTCGATCAATTGATCGATCGCATCCGCGCGCTCAACATCAGCTTACTGCGACTCGATCGCACCAAGCTCACGCTCGAAGAAGTTTTCCTATCTGCGGTGCAACAATCATCACAAGCAGATCAAGAAAACCCGTTCGCCGCTTAGAGTCTGTTCGAAAAGGGGTCTGACCCTTTGGAGTGGCGGAGAGGGTCAGACCCCTTTTCG
>JAYVHC010000812.1:0-1762 GCA_043771575.1 Planctomycetia bacterium | reverse complement strand
GCAATCAAGTTGTGCCATCCGTTGTAACGCAGTTGATCATAAAACCGCGATCGCTCGGCACTATCGCCCAGTAACCAGACTCGCAGCGCGCGATGGTCTTGGACAAGCGGACCGATGGCACGAATCAAGAGTTCGACGCCAGCCTTGCGAGTCAACTCGAGGGGGCATACGACTACGCGGTCGATGCTGCGTACAAACAGATCATGGTTGATATCGGCCAGAGCGTTGCGTGCAGCGGCTCGGACTAAGTCGGTGCGGTTGATGGGAATGCTCGCATCGGGAATACGTTCAATTTTTGTTTCTTGAATTCCAATCGCACGCAAGCGTTGATGCGCATCGGCGCGAGGAGCGACGACGATCGAAGCGCTGCGACAAGCGTCCAGTGTTCTCGCGCCCGGCTGCCAACGTGGGTCGCAACCGTCAGCTAGCTCCAGCGGATCGAAACGAATGACCACCGGCGGTCGATGGAGTCCAGGGACCTGCGTAAGAATGATCTGTGCTTCCAAGTCGGCCGAATCGCAGTAGATCACGTCAAAGCTGGCGCAGTGCTTCGAAACCCAATCTGCCAAACCACGACCATATCTAGCGGTGCGCAGCGGGTTGGTCGGGGCATATTCGAGACGGTGGACCGGCATCTCGTGAAAATCGAGTCGTGTTGACCAACTGGAATGCCATCTCGGGGTGAGGATGGCCAGACTTGCACCGCGGGCTTGCAGCGCTCTGGCCCAGCTCACTAAGCGCTGTGTGCTGTCCGAGCAACTTGGCCAAAACCGGCGTGTTACGATCAGCACACGCGGCCCTTCGCTCGGCGCTGCACTCATACCAATTCGGCCTCAATTTCTGCTGGTTCAAGTACTGCCAAATAGGGCAGGTTACGATAGAGATCTTGATAGTCTAATCCATAGCCGACCACAAATTCGTCCGGAATGCGAAAAGCTACAAAATCCGGCGTCATCGAAACGGTCTGGCGTCCTTCTTTGTGCAACAAGACAGCGCTCGCCAGGCTTTTGGGTCCCATCGAATCGATGCGCCGCAGCACTTCTTGTAACGTCTTGCCGGTATCGAATATATCATCGATCACCATGACCTCGCGGTCCGTTACATCCAGCATCATGTCGTCTCGAATCCAGAGTTCACCCGACTGGACGCCGCCTCGATAGCTGCTGGCCTGGATCAGACTGACGCGTACTGGCATCGTCAACCTACGTATCAAGTCAGCCATGAGCACTAGCGAACCGGTCATGACGGCCACGATGGTCAGCTGGCGGTTTCCATACCTTTCCGATATCTGGGCTGCCATGGCATCAACGCCAGCCTGCAATTGATGCTCGTTCAGCAGCGTTTTCACAAGGGGATTCCAGTATTCCGAAGTAGGCGGTAGTTTATCTCGAACGCATGCTGCGCATAGGGTTTGGCCTCACACCCGCCTGGAACCCTTTACTTACTATTAATGCTAGCCGTTCGAGGTTCCCAGTTCAATGTCGCTACGAGAAGCTAAGACTGGGGCTCGCAAAATCGAGAAATGAGGCGCGTCATGGATCCATTACTCAGTGAGCAGATACTTATCGAAAAGCACCCTGATTGGCAGGGTGAGCGCTTTCTCGTAATCTCGCCAGGCCGATCGCAATTGGGGTGGCAATTGCGATTGCAACATCCAGCGGCTCAAGTTCAAGCCTGGTATTGCGACTTGTATCAAGCCACGGAAGCTCGCGCGACGGCTGCGGAAGCGCAGGCTGCGATCGATGTGGTGTGTGCGGTGGAT
>JAYVHC010000811.1:0-5675 GCA_043771575.1 Planctomycetia bacterium | reverse complement strand
GCAGATCCGCGATAATGTCATCCTTGCTCACCATGCAGGAAACATACAAAATCGCTAAAATCTACGCACGATCAATTTCAAACCCGTGAACGGTTACCGAGAAATTTGATCGATGTCTGTTTCAGATAATTCCTTAGAGCGCCGGTTGATAAGATGCCCGAGATTGCGAGCGTCGATGAAAAGGATCTCACCTTTGCGAGGATGACCGTTTTTGCGGGCACGATTGAGGAACCACAACGCGGCTGGAATCTGCGTATTCAAAAATAGCTTGGCCGGGAGGTTCACAATGCAATCGATCAGATTGCCGTCGGCAATCATCGCCTTTCGGATATCCCCTTCCCCGCTGGTCTTACTCGTTAAAGCGCCTTTAGATAGAACGACGCCCGCGCGCCCGTTTGGAGCCAAATGGAAAACAAAATGCTGCAGCCAGGCGAAGTTGGCATTTCCCGTTGGCGGTGTGCCGTAAGTCCATCGTCCGTCGCTGCGGAGCAAATCACCGCTCCAGTCACTGACGTTAAACGGCGGATTGGCGATGATGAAGTCGGCTCTTAGATCTTTGTGAGCATCATTCAGGAACGAGCCTTCGTTGTTCCATGCGACTTGCGATGCATCGATACCACGAATCGCAAGATTCATCTTTGCCAGACGCCAGGTGGTCTGGTTACTTTCCTGACCATAGATCGAAATGTCGTTTACTTTACCTTGGTGCTCTTCGACGAATTTTTCACTCTGCACGAACATGCCGCCCGAGCCGCAGCACGGATCGAATACGCGGCCCTTATACGGCTCAAGCATCTTTACCAGCAGTTCGACGATCGAACGCGGCGTATAAAACTGACCGCCCTGCTTGCCTTCAGCAAGTGCAAATTCGCCCAGGAAATATTCAAAGACATGGCCGAGAACATCAGCACTGCGAGCTTTAGCGTCGCCCATCGCAATGTTGCCTACCAAGTCGATCAATTCGCCGAGGCTGGTCGGGTCTAGGTTCTGACGAGCAAAGACCTTTGGCAAGACACCTTTGAGAATCGGGTTTTCTTTTTCGATCGAGTCCATAGCATCATCGACGATCTTACCGATGGTCGGCTGCTTGGCCTGACTGAGTAGGTAGGTCCAACGAGCCTGCTGGGGTACGAAGAAGACGTTTTCCCCCTTATACTCGTCCTTATCCTCGGGATCAGCGCCAGAGTAGTCCCCCTCGCCTTTGGCGAGCCTTGAATGCAATTCTTCAAATGAATCGGAGATGTACTTCAGAAAGATAAGACCGAGCACAACATGCTTATACTCTGCTGCGTCGATATTCTTTCGAAGCTTGTCGGCCGTTTTCCAGAGTTGCTTTTCTAAGGGCTCTTCATTCGTCTCTTGCGAGGACTTCTTCTTTGCCACAAAAAATCCAATCCAACTGGGGGCTAACTATCTGCTAGGGAGCCATAACTTAGCTGGATTGAGTGACACTGGTCAAGGTGCAGCGCGAGAGCGCGATGAAGAAAAAGAAGAGGAACAGTTTAGGAACAAAGTTGCAATTCGTTTTGACCGAAACCACCATAAAATCAAGTCTAAAAGATATCCCCGGGAGGGTTCGAACCTCCAACCTTCGGCTTCGGAGGCCAACGTTCTATCCAGTTGAACTACGGGGACATGCGTGATCGAGAGGCATTTGCGCTTCGAATCACTCTGTTAGCGTAGCGGCTAACGGACAATGTGAAAAGACGCTGTAGCACCTTGGAACCGTGTATTAAGCGAACTCGAGCAACGATTAGCCGCTCAATCGTTCTTGGAGCGCGGACGTCTCGTTCGCTGAACCCGCGAGTGCGGCATGCGGACGAGAAGTCAGCGGTTCGAGGCGTCAGCCTAAGGTCTTGCGATGTGAACCGGGTGCTAACGCACTCCGGCTGATCCAAAAACGAGCCTGAAATGCTGCACTAACCTGTGCTTTGTCCAACTTTGATTTTTTGATTGACGGTTTGAAGTAGAACGATTGTCCCAATCGTTTTCGAGAGCAATTGGGACAATTGCGCTACTCTCAATCCCAAAATTAAAACTTGATGAAGCACTAAGCTTTAATCTTGTCGGCGTTTCCGGCTTGGCCGAAAGCGATCATGCGGGCAACGCAGACTTCCTTCATGGCGGTGCGAGCTGGCTTGAGGTAATCGCGCGGGTCGAATTTCTCAGGCGATTCGGCAAGCACTTTGCGGATAGCGCCGGTAATGGCCATGCGGCAGTCAGTGTCGACGTTGATCTTGCGTACACCGTGCTTGATTCCGCGCTGAATCTCTTCGACGGGCACGCCGAAGGTCTGCTTCATCTTACCACCATACTTGTTGATGATGTCTTGCAGTTCTTGAGGCACAGAGGAACTGCCATGCATCACTAAGTGCGTGTTAGGCAAGCGTCGATGAATCTCTTCAATGCGGCCCATGGCAAGCACTTCGCCGTCCGGCTTGCGACTGAACTTGTAAGCCCCATGACTCGTGCCGATTGCAACGGCCAATGCGTCCACTCCAGTATCGGCTACGAACCGTGCAGCTTCTTCGGGGTCGGTCAGCAGTTGATCGTGGCTTAATGTGCCGACGGCTCCATGTCCGTCCTCTTGTTCGCCTTCACCCGACTCGAGAGATCCGAGGCAACCCAATTCACCTTCAACTGAAACGCCGCGAGCATGCGCCAGTTTGACGACTTCTTTGGTCACCTTGACATTGTAGTCGTATGAACCGGGCGTCTTGCCATCTTCTTGCAACGAACCGTCCATCATCACCGACGTAAAACCGTTTTCAATGGCGCTCAAGCAGGTCGCCACGCTATTGCCGTGATCTTGGTGCATGACGATCGGAATTTTTGGATACAGCTCAGCAGCGGCCAACATCAAGTGCCGCAGATAAGCGTCTTGCGAATAGGAGCGAGCGCCGCGCGAAGCTTGAATAATGACGGGAGAATTGGTTTCCTGTGCGGCTTCCATAATGGACTGAATTTGTTCCATGTTATTCACATTGAACGCCGCCACACCGTAGCCATTCGCAGCCGCGTGGTCCAAAACGACTCGCAAAGGTACCATTACCATCGGAAATCTCTCCTCCAGCCCAGAGGCCAGTCAGCTAAAGTTTTGTATTTAAGGCGCTCAGTTGTGTTGCTCAATTGCCGGAACGCGGGAGTAGATTATCGGGTCCGCCGCTGGAACTGACAATCCCAGCAGTGGCTGCCACACGCTCTTGGTAATTATTGGCCACGCAGGGAGTATTCATGGCAAGCCACGTCAGTCGCATCCGGCAGATGCGACCCACCTTGGGTCACTCTTGCCACATCTGTCCAATCCGCGCGATGTCTTTCTGGCTAACGCTCAAGCGAGATCATAATGTCAGCGGGTAAGCATGGTAGAAGGATCGATGGACTAAGAGTGACGCCCACTTCGTCCAGCCAAGGAGACGCTTGCGATTCAAGCTTCACCGGGAGCAATTCACGCGCCTCGCTGAGTACTACGAAGCTGTGACCATCACGCTCGATGAACCCCTGTGTAATCTCGCGCGCAAGCAAATCATAAAATTCCTTCGGGTGAGCGAGGTCGATGCCAGTTTGGCGCGCTTGGCCAAATCGCTGCTGCCAACCGTCACCGCAAAATAGGCTGGAGGATCCCACATCGCGCAGAGCTACGGCAGTCGGCAGTCCTTCGAGCAAGTCGTGGATAGTTTTCCGCAACACAACTTGCCGCGCTTCGGATGGTTCAAAGTCTATGTCTTTACGGATACACACAACGAGCGAGCGAGCACTTTGGTGGAATATGTCGGTCAGCGAGTTCTTCGCGAACGCCTCTGGGTTGGTCGGTGCGAACGTCAAAACGAATTCGCCAGCGGACGTCTTGATTTCAACTGCGGCAGCAGCTTGATCGAAGCGCGCGTGTTCAAGAACGGTGTATGCAATTCCTTTCAATTTGAGAAAATCTTCCAATGTGTCGGCTGCTTGAGCCGCCTCCGCTGCGAGTACAAGCAAACTCTCATCACCCGAGTATCGCAACGTGTTGAAATTGAAAGGCTGCACTACAGTGATGTCACGCAGATTGGGAAGTCCCTGCAGACGTTTCAGTACGTCAAAATCCGCAAAGTTCTGGTGGTACCCATCTATCGCTTCCCAACGTTTGATCGCTTTACATAGTGTTGGGATATCGCGCTCCAAAGTAGCTGCAACGCAATCTACATAAGCTTCCAAATCGGTACCACGACTGATTTGCCGCAGGCCTTCGATGCGTCGCGGATCGCCACTCTTTAGCAATTGTGAACCAGCCGACGTCAGCGCATATCTCTGTTCATACTTATCGCGATTTTCGCTGGCCGACTCTTGCGCTCGCTTTACAGCATGGTCAAACGCTTCATTAAATCTACCGTTTGCGGCCAACGAATTAGCGCGCATCTCCTCCGCAAGCTCTTGTGCCTCGGAAAGGGGTGAGGCGTTCAACATCGAGGCGATCTTTTCCTGCGACTCGATCGAAGCCATTGAATAGTACTGGCTGAGGCGTGCTACCCAGCCCGCATCCAACTGGTCTGCAATTTGCGCATCGGCAACCAATTGATCTAGTGCATTACAACGCGTTGCATACGTCAGCCGAACTCCCATCCAGCTGGACGCGATATCCGATTCGTAGTCGCCGTACTCGTCGTAAAACGCCATCATGGCTACAAGCGGCGGCAGCGAGTCTTCTGTAAATCGCAAATCCTGTTTGGCCGATTGGATGGCTTCGACAATGAATCGATCTGCTGCGGGCCAATCGCCCCTCTCGAAGGCTGAACGCGATCGAAAATACTTTGACCAATAATCCGCTTGGCTCGGAACGCCCTCATACCACTCGAGGACTTGCTGCAGCTGGTCCAGTTCAATTTCTTCCGACCAGGCCAGCATCAGCAACAGCACCTCTGGATCGAGCACATCGATCAACTCTCGCCAGCGGTTGCTCGCCAGCGCCGCTTGCCCTAGCGCGTTGAGCAAGGGGTAGGAGAATTCGATCGGCTCGTCGCCGGTGATCTCGCTTTTGTTCGCTTTGTAAATCGTCAAAAGCGCATCAAACGCCGGGCTGGAATTGCCTTGTTTGATGTCCAGCCTCGCGATCGCCATTGGCGTTTGCATTTCCTCGCGCAGTTCGTGCCCCACAGGAATCGAGTTCAGGATCGCGGCAGCATCTTTTGGTGGCAAATCAAAATGATCGAAGGTTGCGCGATCGCGCAGCACAGTCAAAAACATGTCACGATCGGGCGCTTGCTCAGCAGCGCGCTTTAACGAATTCGACTTTGACGCTGCAGTCACGTAGGAATTCATTATTTCTCTCGGATGCGTCGAAGCCTGACTGTCCGCCAGAGATTCGAGCCGCAAGATCTTTGGTGCTAGATCCATCACTTCACCAAAATCTTCATTCGCAACTGCCATTTTGAATTGCAAGTATTGAAGAGCATCTTGTAGTTCAGCATAGGGCTGTATCAATTCGACGAGCAACCCGAACTTCCTTGCTTTCAAGTTACCGAGCGCTTCGACAAGCTTGATCACATGTGCAGAAGGTCGACTATTTTTCGCAACTTGTCGAAATAGAGAATCCATTTGCTGGCGATCAGCGAGTTTGAAATAATCGTTAAGGTTTGAAGGATTAACGGGCGCGAGCAGCGCCGCGCGCTGCAACCATTCCGCAGCGAGGTACTTCTGCG
>JAYVHC010000810.1:0-3041 GCA_043771575.1 Planctomycetia bacterium | reverse complement strand
AAAAATGTCCCCCAGGGGGTCGATGTCGAAATCATCGAACGCCATCATCGCTACAAAGAGGACTCGCCAAGCGGCACTGCGCTGAAGTTTGGTGATCTTGTCGCGCAGGAAATGGGACTGACCGAGCACATGCACGGCCGCGAAGGCCAATGCGGCGCACGAACTCGTAACGAGATCGGTTACCATGCAGTTCGCACCGGCGACGATCCTGGTCAGCACACAATCATCTTTGGTATGCTCGGCGAGACCATTGAATTGCGCGTCGCGGCTTCGAATCGCGACTGCTACGCCCAGGGTGCATTGGCTGCTGCCAAGTTCCTAGTCGGCAAACCGGTAGGCGTATATTCGATGTTCGACGTGCTTGGTTTGGATTAGCGAAGGGTCAGCCCCCTTTTCGGACAGGTTCTTTAGACATGGCCAAGTGCGACGAAGGTTACCTTTGCGAAGTCTGCGGTGGAGATGTTGCGGATATCTCCGACAGCGCCTTGTACCTGCAGTACGTCATCGGCTGGATCGATCCCGAGACACTTCACACGCGTCGCGAATCGCACCTGCGTTGCCAACCCAGCTTGGCACAGTTTATCGACGACCCGCAATTTGACCCACCGGTAATCATCGAAGGTCCCTTCGACCGCCGAAGAATGGACCCCAATTTTGCCGCCCAGCGCAGCGCGTTAGTCACCCGCGGATATCGTCGCCTATGGGAGTTGCAAACCCAACGACGCGACCTAACCGTAGTCGACTACCCACTGCCTGAAGCCAAGGCGACGTGGCGATGATTGGGTGGCACGCAGCATTTCGATCGACTATGTGGCGCGACATCGAAGTGTGATAAATTAGTCATTAGGTGCTGAACCTATGTTTTTTCGAGAAACTTATAAGATGGGAGTGAAACTTAGTTAAAACACCATGAGCGAAGAAAAGAAGCTGCAAATTGACGAGGGCTGGAAATCGCAAGTCGACCGCGAAAAGGCATCTTTACGAAGCCCAGTAGAAGCGGGCGCCGATCAAGTGGCAGCCAACGACGAGCCTCCAGCAGACTCGGAGAAAGGAAAGCGGGACCTGCCGCCCGCGTCGTTGATCCTATTGATCTCTTCGCTCGCTTCGCAGGCGATGGCTGCGATGGGAGCGATTCCTGGCGATGATGGCAAGCCCCTGCCCATGAACTTGAAATTTGCGCGACATTTCATTGATTTGATCGCCGTAGTCGAAGATAAAACTCGAAACAACTTGACCAGTGACGAGGTGTCCTTTTTGAACGGCAGCTTGCATCACCTGCGTTTGCTATTTGTGGAATGCAGTCGTCGTTGAACCAGCCGTGAGATCCCTGTCCCCCGCGTTGCAGCTCAGCGCCGGAAAACCGGCATAACCCTCGCGACTGATTGCCATGAAAAAGTCCATGTGGACTCGCGAGGGCGTTTTCTGCGCTTCAGGCCGTTTTTTGAACAAGAGTTAGGTTGATCGTCTCGACTTCATACTCTCGTGCCGTGCGGTCTACGCCACGAACTTGGCTGCCAGCAATGCGTCCAACACTCCTCAAACATTCTGCATTGTGGCTCTATCAGCTGGCCACGGCCCGTCGACGCAGTCGCTTAGCCGAAGATATGCGCAAGTACGGTGATTATCCCGTTGCAATTCTGTTCTACCACCGGATCGCAGACAGCCACCCGAATGACTGGACGATGAGCACACGTGACTTTGCCATGCAACTCGACTGGTTGCAAACACACTTTGACATCGTGACATTGGAAGAAGCCCAGCGGCGCATCGTCTCTCATTACAATGATCGTCCCACAGTTGCCATCACGTTTGATGACGGTTATGCAGACAACGTCAAAACCGCCATTCCAGAACTTGTGCGACGCAATTTACCGGCGACTTACTTTGTAGCCACTAACTTTATGCGCACGGGAGACGCCTTCCCTCACGACGCTGCTCGCGGCGTTCCACTGCAACCCAACGCGATCGAAGACTTGCGCCAATTCGTTGCCGCAGGCATTGAACTCGGTGCACACAGCAAGTCGCACGCTGATTTAGGCGCGATCAACGACATCCACCAGCTACGCGATGAAATTATCGGCAGCGCGCAGCAATTGGAGCAATGGTGTCGCGTTCCCATTCGCTACTTCTCATTTCCGTATGGCTTGCCTGTCAACACCAGCCAGTTGGCTGTCGACGTCATTCGCGAAGCGGGCTTTGCGGGATTTTGCACCGCTTACAACGCCTGGAATTGGCCTGGATCTGAAGGGTTTCATCTGCGTCGATGTCATGCTGACCCTGGCCTACAAAGTTTGAAGAATCGACTCACCCTCGATCCTCGCAAACTCCAGGACAGGCATCAATTGCCGTTCGTTGAGCTGGCCGCTCCCAGCTTTCTATCAAGTTAAGAAGACAATGACCAAGTCGCGAACCAGCCCGCTAAACGTAAGTTTCATTATCACCAGCCTTCCCGTCGGCGGCGCCGAAACGCTGCTGGTGAATCTAGTTCGCCAATTGGACAAATCTCTGGTGCAGCCACAAGTGCTTTGCTTGAAAGAAGCAGGTGAACTAGGCGATGTGATCGCTCGTGAAGTGCCGCTCAAGAGCCATTTGCTGAGTGGTAAATTCGACCTTCGAATATTGCCTCGACTCATCAGTGCTTTCCGCTGTCAGCAGACTGACGCAGTCATCACTGTCGGAGCGGGGGACAAAATGTTCTGGGGCCGACTTGCCGCCAAGTTCGCCCATGTGCCAGTGATTTGCAGTGCACTTCATTCCACCGGTTGGCCCGATGGCGTCAGCAGACTCAATCGCATGTTGACGAACATCACTGATGGCTTCATTGCGTGCGCTCGGAACCACGCACAACACATGGTCGAGTCTGAGGGTTTTCCTAAGTCAAAAGTGTTCATGATTCCGAACGGCGTCGACACCCAGCGATTTCAGCCAAATGTTGCCCAGAGACGCTGGCTGCGCAGCGAATTGAACTTGCCAGAGCAGGCGAAATTGGTTGGAATCGTGGCGGCGCTTCGGGAAGAAAAAAACCACGCTCAGTTGGTGCT
>JAYVHC010000809.1:0-7983 GCA_043771575.1 Planctomycetia bacterium | reverse complement strand
GCGCGACCGCCGTATGCGCCCAGTGGCAACCCGCCGCCGACAATCTTCCCCATCGTGGTTAGGTCAGGTTGTATGCCATATAGTTGTTGCGCGCCGCCGAACGAGACGCGAAAGCCAGTCATCACTTCGTCGAAGATCAACACGCTTCCATGTTGAGTACACAGTCGACGCGCTGCCTCTAGAAACCCAGGACGAGGCGGCACACAGCCCATATTGCCGACGACCGGTTCCAGAATGACGCAAGCCAACTGTTGACCGTGTTCGCGAAACGTGTCTTCAAGTTCTTGAATGTCGTTATGTTCAAGTACCAACGTATCGCGCGATGTACCCTCAGTTACACCCGGCGAATCTGGGACGCCAAGGGTAGCTGCGGCGCTACCAGCGGACACGAGCAAACTGTCGACGTGGCCGTGATAGTTGCCCGCGAACTTGATCACTTTGTCGCGACCGGTAGCACCGCGTGCCAATCGAATGGCGCTCATTGTCGCTTCGGTACCACTGTTGACTAGACGGACGCGTTGGATCGAAGGGACCGCTTCCATGATTAATTCAGCCAGCACGGATTCGGCCTCGGTCGGCGCGCCAAAACTAGTACCGCGTTCCGCGGCTTTAGCGATCGCTTCGATGACTTGCGGATGGGTGTGTCCAAGAATCATGGGGCCCCAAGAACCGATGTAATCCAAGTAGCGATGACCATCGATGTCGAACAAGTACGGACCTGCAGCGCGATCGATGAACAGCGGGTGGCCGCCGACGCCGCCGAAAGCGCGCGCGGGACTATTCACGCCACCGGGCATCAAGCCGCGTGCACGTTTGAACGCCGCTTCGGAACGAGGGCGCGCGACGCGACTATGAACGCTTTGAGAATCGATGGACACGCGCATTTCTCCGTAAGGTAGATCATGGTCGCATCCGGCAGATGCGACCCACTGTGGGTCACTCTTGCCGAGAGTGACCGTATAACTGTGGGTCACTCTTGCCGAGAGTGACCGTGTGCTGCCAGTGCCGCCCCCGAAATGCTTCACCAAGCCCTAGCGCGGGCACGCGGGCACACGAGTTCGTACAAAACCGCTATTTCGCGTCAGACTTCACCGACTGCTCAGCGGCTGGCAGTATCAAGGGCACTCCTAAATCATCGCGATTTGCCTTAAAACCGCTACCGTCCACGTCCAAAAAAATCGGATTCGCCACAGCAGCGGGCGGGAGTTTCGCTTGATCGGGTCCCATCACTGCCCCGAGCGTGAGGCCTTCGCCGATCGTGGCGACAATCAAATGCGTGTCCACGTCGAACTTTGGCAATTCGATCTCCGTTTCAAAACGCACGTGCTTGTCGCTGAATTTGTCCGTGTGGGTCTTGCGAGTGAAATTCAATTCAGGCAGCGGTCTGCCGTTGGCAAAAACTTGCACGCGATTCACATCAAACCAGTTCGGACACTGGACGCAGATCCAAAGTTTGGCTGTCTGATCTTGCATCAGCACATCTTCGCCGCAGGTGTAATACTCGGCTTTGCCATTGCGTTGCAGCCGGACTTGCGTTTCTAGAAACGGTCCATTTGTCATCACCATGTGCCCATGTTCGGCAGAGTGGATCATTTCGTCAATTTGAATCTCGGCCGGATTGTCGGTACTGCATTCCATATAGTTGCGGAGCCAACCGGAGCCATGAAAGTTATAGTGCGCGTCGGTGTTAACGGCGCCGGGAATTCGATAGCCAAGGTTCAGGAGTTGAAGCCAATAGAATATCGGATTCAACTGATTATCCTTGGGCGCGCCGCTGGCTTGGGGAAAGTTGAAAATACCTTCGGGTGGATGCACTTCGATTACGTCCATCCAACCCAGCATCCCGCGAAAGCCCTCATCGGCTTGGCCATCCAAATCGCGATCACCGAGGATCTGCGGAATATTAGGATGATTCGTTTGCACGACCTTGGAACTGCCTGATTCCCACAGGGCTAGGCGTTCAATTTGCTTCACTGGATCCGTGTCAGTGATGGGTCCGCCGCCGTCTTGAATGTGTTCATGTCGGTGAAGCGGGAAGGCGTTCTGATGATTAATTGGCAGCGGCGAACCGGTCAGTTCCATGCCGCTGCAAGTGGCCATCGCGCCCGTCGCTTTGAGCAACAGAAGATCGTCTTCATAAGTGTCGATCCGATTGTGCTCGGTACAGGGTGCGAATTCGATATGTTCGGCCAACAGGTTCAGTACACGACCGGTTTGATGCGAAACGTTATCACCGGACGGGCTGCTGTGGCTGTGAAAGTCGGAACTGATCCAGCCCTGCGTTATCACGGTCCGTTTGAGCGAGGACTTCAATGAGAGAAGTGCCCCTGGTCGTACTTCAATATCTTGCGCATCGGAGTCGTATTCAGGTCCGTGACTGATCAGCGCTTGATATTTCCCAGGTGCAAGCGGTTGTTCAAACTTTCCGGTGGCGCAGTATACCACATTTTTGATCGCCGAGACGGCAGAATCGGGACCAAAATCGGGCATGGATGTGCCTTCAGCCGGAATAAACTGCACTTTCGCAGGAATCGGTTTTCCATCGCCGTCGACGATAGAAGCCTGCACGCGACTGGCCGTCGGCAGGCTGAGAGTTTCTGTAAGCGGTTTGTCGGCTAGGTCAAACTCCTGTTCACGATCTTCGCGCCCAAGCGATCTAATTTTGGCTAGGTATTTTCCAGGCAATAAATCGGCGCGCACGAAGCCCCTTGAATCCGAATCGATCGTGCCGAGCGACTTTTCTCCTGAGAACAACTCGACCTGGGCGTGTTCGATGGAGCCTTGAGGCGATTGTAATTTGATATGCAGTGGCAGGCTGGATTGTTGGGTCGCCAGGCCACTTGCCCAACCGCGTACTCCAGGGAGGCCTTGCGAACAGCTGACTTTGCCACCCCAGGAGAGTTTCTCACCGCTGGCGATTTCGCTTTCGCTTGAGGCGTTCGATTTCAGTTGAAGCGTCCGTTTGTCGGCACTGCGTTCGAACACTCCGTCGTTAGGAATAAAACCATAGCATTGGCCAAAGTAAGCATCCTCGGCATAGAATAAACGTGTTGCCTCATCGTTGCCAAACCGGAAGATCGTACCATCGCAACGCAAGGAAGCCTGCGCAGTGAGTTTCTGCCCAGCGTCGGATTTGTTGGTAACTTCAACTTGATATTCGAGCCACGCTTGTCCGTCGCGCAGTATATAAGTGACTCGAGCCTCGGTTTGATTTCCGGTGATCGGTTTGCCAACTAAGCTGAACTGAATCGATTTCGCACGGATAGGTTTCCCATTACTCAAGTCGACGGGCTGGTCTTCGGCCGTGATCTTGAGCGAATCCGCAGAGTCAAAGAGGTAACTACCACCCGCTGGATAGAAGCATCCGAGCTGATCGCTTGCATGACTGCGACGAGTCAGATCGATAATCATTCCCGACACCCCGCGAACCGTCATGTTGGCGTTGCGCCCAGCCACAGGTTGCGCGATGACCACTATGATTTGGTCGTTGCGCAGTACCCAATCGCCCAAAATCGCGTCGGTCTCCTTGCCTGCTGGGACCAACGAAGCGTAGTTGTCTGCGGTCAACTGCTGCAGGTCCGCTGCGTACATGTTGCGGGTTAGCACAGCGCAGCCGATCAGCAGCATGGTTTGGCAATATCTCAAAGCAGGAGGTAGGTATCGCATGGGGCAGCTCGATGATGGCGGGGTTGGAATTGAATCGCGGAAATTTGAGCTCCCGCATTCTAACATGCGCAGGTAGCGGTAGGGTGGGTCGAAGCACGAGACCCACCATTCTGTTCGGGTTCGTGGTGGGTTTCGTACCTCAACCCACCCTACCTTACTTCCGCTGCGAGAATGCGGCTGCGCTGGCGACGTTCGACTGCTGATACATAGGCAGGTAGCGGTAATAGACTTCTAAACACAGGCAACTCATGGCGGTGGAGTAAACGCGGCCTCCGTAGCCGCCCCAAAGTGGATCAGGGTTCCAACTGCCGGCCTGTTCGTCATAGGCGGGCAGTTGAGTTGTGAGCAATCGTTGCTTCAAAGCTTGATTCCAGCGCATCCAATCGGCGTCTTGCAGTTGAAACAGTGCGAGTGTGGCATAGTACCAGTAATAAACGTTGTCTTGTTTCGTACCAGGCAGTTGCGACATGATCATCGACTTGGCTTCGCGCTGCGCTGGTCCGGACAACGGATAGCCGATGATCAGTCGACAGGCGAGCGCTTCTGCGGTCATAGTTTCGGTGGCAGGACCTTGGCTAGGCTGGTAGCGGGCGAGACCGCCGAGCGTACCGGCCGCACAACTGTCCAGAAAGCGTTGCATGCGACGTTTAACTTCGATCGGCACAGCGATGCCGGAGCGTTCGATGCTGCGGAGCGCCATGGCTTGCCATCCGAATTGGCTGAGATCGCCAGAATCTCCGGCTCGATAACGCCAGCCGCCGCCGCGAATATCTTGAGCATTGATGGTGAACTGTGCAGCTTTGATCAGCGCAGGTTGCAGTTGCGGGTCGTGGGTCATCGCGTACGCTTCGGCCAGTGCAAGTGTTGCGATGCCGTGGCAATACATGCGAGCATTCATCACGCTAGGTTCCTGCCCAATTTGTTTTGGACCAGATAGATCGCCGGAGGGCATTTGCGATTGGACCAAAAAACTCAATCCGCGTTCGACGCTCTGACGATGCTCGCCCTCGAAGTGAGTGTGCCCTGCGGACAGCAGCGCGAGCAGCGCCAAGCCAGTCACACCGGTATCGGCTCGATCACCGGTTCCATGCCGATGTTCGCCTAACGCCTGAGTCTCCGTGCCACCGCCAAATCGCTTTGCATTCCACGAACCGTCGGGCGATTGAGCTTGCACCAGCCAGTGCAGGCCAGCGTCAACACTCGCTTCGCTGTCCGCATCGGCACCGTAGGGCCTGGCCAACTGCAAGCGATTTTGAGCTTGACGCAGCTGATACTCGACCGGCACTTGTTCCGTCGACGATGTCACCTGTGGCGGGAGGACTGGCGAAGAAGAACTTGCGACGGCCGGCATCTGCGCAGGAGATTGCTCGACAACTAGGGGCGGAAGCGTCGGTATTGCTGGTTGTTCCAACACCACGGGCAATTTCACGGATTCTTGAGGCCCGGCAAGTTCTTCAGGCAAGTTTGGCATGGGCGAAGGCGTGAGGTCTTCTAGCAATGGCTGCGCCGACACGGTTCGCATTAATTCATTGAAGTTTGGTCGTGGTACTTCGGGGCGTTCCAGCTCGACGAGTGGAACTGGCTTTTCCCAGGCTTGCAAAGGATCCGGTTCATTCGACTCATTCGGATCGTTCGCATCGGCGACGGATTCCTCAAAAGCTCCGAGCGAATTGTCCATTGAGATCGCCATTGCATGTTCACGCCCGCGCGGATCGCCTTGCGGCAGGATGACGCGCGTACCGTAGGCATACATCAGCAGCCAAACGTGGGCTACAATGCTAAGCACGACGCACTTGGTCAGAGGTTTCGCTTGTCCCCAGCGAGTGCGTGACGCGATCAGCAGCGTAATCGCGAGCAACGCAAAGCCGACGCCCATTACGATTGCGAAGGTGCGCCCGTGAGTGACGTAGGCCCACATGCGGTAAAGTGAATCGAAGACGGTACTGATCACCCACATGCTCGCCACACTCATGCGCTCAACGACCGAGCGCTCTAACGATTGACTTGTCTTGAGCTATTGACGGCTAAGCTGAGACTCGTGATACCAGCCCGCTGCGCCGCTGCACTGGCGGCTGCGACGTGTTGCAAGGTGACTTTTTGATCGGCTCGCACCACGACTCGAATACCTGGATATCGAGCCCGCAGCGCATTCAATTGCTGCGTCAACTGCTCAATGGAAACGGGTTGGCCATCGAGATGACACTGTCCAAACTCATTGACCGAAATCACGCGTTGGTCAGGTGGGGCCACCATGGGTTTCAATTCGCCGACGTTTGCGAGCTGCAAATCGATTTGGCGTTCGCTGTTGGTAAACTGAGTTCCAACCATGAAGAAAATGATCAGCAAGAAAACGACGTCGATCATCGACGTCAAATTGACGCTGGGTAACTCTTCAAGCGAAGAAGTTTTGAGTGGCATCCCTTCCGACTCCTGGGGGTTAATCGGCTAAATTAGGCGGCGCGACTGCGTGAACGGCTTCGCGATTTGCCGGATTCTTGTAAACCTTCGGCACTTATGATCTCTACAATGCTCTGAGCGTGTGAATCCATTTCAAGGATTAGTTTGTCGATGCGGCCTAGGAAGAATGCGTAGGCGGCGTATGAGGGAATCGCTACCACCAGACCTGCGGCAGTTGTGATGAGTGCGGTTCCAATTCCGCCGGCTAGCAATTCAGGTCGGCCCATCGCATCGGCTCTGGCGATTGTATTGAACGCATCGATCATACCGAGCACCGTGCCAAGCAGTCCAAGCAGAGGCGAAAGGTTACTAATGGCGTTAAATAACCTCAAGTACTTGCGCATTTGGCTGACGACACGCTCGCCCGCGTCGACGACCGCCTGTTCGACTTCGACTGCCGAACGTCCGTATTTCTTGAGCGCTCCAGCGAAAATCTCCGCAATCGGACTTCCGTTTTCTTCGCACAGTGCCAATGCTTCGTCGCGTCCAAGTTGTTGTTGCTCCAGTTGCTCAATCACGCCGCGCACGAAAGGGCGCGGGATCATGCGCGCTCGACGCAAGTACAGCAGGCGTTCCATCACAAAGATGAGCATCACGAAGGAACAAGCAATAATTGGTAGCATTAGAATACCCCCCTGCCGAATGACGTTTAGCAAATTGCCCATCGGAATGGACGACTCGCCAGTTGGTTCCGTATTGGCCTCGGGAGCAGCAGTCGCATTGGTAATTGGATTCGGTGCGGTCGGCAGTGGATTGAGCGCGGGATTGGATGCGATTCGTGCCGTCGGTTGATTATTGAACTGATTGCTCTGGGGCTGGTTGAATGCTCCATTGTTTGGAAAGCTCTGCAGCGGCGCGGGTGCTTGCCCAAGCGCTGACGAGGCCAGAGCCATCGCAGCGAACAGCATGGCAGGGTGCATCGCGAGTTGCAGTTTAGCGTTTTGCATGTTCGAGTGCCTAGCGAGTATCAAGAGTCGGTCGATGGTTTGTTTGCTTGAACGGTTCTAGGTTCTAGGTTCTAGGTTTTGTCTCAAAAGGGGTCTGACCCTCTCCGGGCATGTTCTTTTGTCAGGGATTTTGCATGCCCTCCAAAGGGTCAGACCCCTTTTGAGACAAAGCCTTGGTTCAACCGAGTTAGCGAAGTGGTCGCGGTATGGCGCGAGCCCCGATGCGTTCGATGGCTTCCATTCGGGACGTCGCTTCTTGGCGGATTTTTTCGTCTTGAGCGGATGAGGCAATTTGTTGGTAAACAGCCAGTGCGTCGCATGACTGGTTGAGCAATTCAAAACACTTGGCAGTCTGCATAAGTGCGAGAGTTTGCCATGGTTGCATTTCTAGCAACCCAGTCACCGGTTTGTAAGCGGCGATCGCTGCGTTGTAATTTTGCTCGAGGAAAAACGATTCGCCGAGCATCCACTGAGCCCGCGCTGCGGCTGAGGTATCCTTTGCGGCAGCTGACTCTGTGATCCTGCGAAGATGATTGCGAGCTTGATCGAAATCGATCTGCAACATCGCTGCCCGCGCAAGCAAATAATCAAATTCGTGCAGCCGCTCAAAGGCTGGAAAGCGTTTTTTCGCGTCCGTCACTGCCGCAGTAAGTTCTGTATAGGCCTTTGACTTCAACAGTAGCTCACATTGGCGGAGCGCTACGGTCACAGACCAACTCGGTTCGCTCGTCGCCTTGTGCGCGTACTCGCTCAGCCACTGCAACTCGCCAAGTGCAATCGCCTGCTTGCCGGCTTGGGCCGCAGCCTCAGCACGGCTGAACCGCACCGCAATCTGTTGCGGTTCGGCGAGTTTTACTAGATCTTCGTCGCGGGGAAGCACTTCGAGGCTGTGATTCGAGTGGCCTTGCGCCAA
>JAYVHC010000808.1:0-7720 GCA_043771575.1 Planctomycetia bacterium | reverse complement strand
GTGCCGTTCGATTTCAGGACTCAATTTGCCAACTTAACACGCCAAGCATGATAAAAATTACAGGCGAACCAATAGACCTTTCAGCTCTTTTGCCCTTGGTCTGCCATGCGGATTGCGGCGCGCAAGTGATGTTCGTCGGCATGACGCGCCAATGGACGGGCGACATCCAAACGGCATACCTGGAGTACGAAGCTTATGAACAACTTGCATTAGTAAAGTTGATTGAGCTTGAAAATACGGCTCGCAAGCGTTGGCCAGTGCGAGAAGTAGTACTGGTGCATCGAGTCGGTCGAGTTCCAGTTTCCGAGCCAAGTGTAGCTGTGTTGGTTGCGAGCCCCCATCGCTCTGAAGCCTTTGAAGCGGCCAAGTGGCTGATCGATGAACTCAAGCATTCGGTACCGATCTGGAAACGCGAGCACTACGTCCAAGTTTGTGCGGATCAGCAAAGCGCTGAGTGGATTCATCCTACGGCGGGCAATTGCAACTGCGCGCCGCAAGCACAGCCGGAAAGTAAAGCTCCAGCGGAAATAAACTCTGAACGAAGTCTCGAGCAACAACAGCAAGCGGTACAGCAATGACGGAATCTGAATTGCCGCCCGCATGCGCGACTGAGCCCCTACCAGCCGCACAAAACAAGCTGGTTGATCGCTATGATCGAGTACACAGAGCACTGCGAATTAGCGTCACTGATGTTTGTAATATTCGCTGTCAGTATTGTATGCCGGCTGAAGGTGCTAAGTTTTTGCCACAACATCGTTTGATATCTTTCGAGCACCTTGAACGATTCGTGCGAATTGTGGCGGGATTGGGAATTCGCAAAATTCGCATTACGGGTGGCGAACCCCTCATGCGTCCGAACTTGTCGGAGCTGATCCGCCGAATATCAAAGATTCCAAGCGTCGCTGACTTGGCAATTACAACCAACGGGATGTTGCTTGCCGACCAGTTGCCGGCCTTGATGCAGGCTGGTTTGAGGCGAGTTAACATCAGCTTGGATACGTTGAACGAGACGAAATTTACGCAATTGGCGCGGCGTGAAGGACTGGCAAAAGTGCTCGAAGGAATTGCAGCGACCAAAGCGTTTCCGGAACTTCGTGTGCGCCTCAATGCGTTGATCCTACGTGAAGTCAACTACGACGATGTTGTCCCGCTAGCGGATTTCGCGCGTGCTCAACATTTGCCCCTTCGCTTCATTGAGTTTATGCCACTGGATGCGGAACGAGCTTGGCAGCAACAGCGGGTCGTGACCGGCGAGGAATTACGCCGCGTGCTAAGTGAACATTACGGACCTCTGCAAGCGTTAGCGGTGCATGATGCGAGTCAACCAGCGGTTGACTATCGGTTTGCGGATGGTCAGGGCATTGTTGGATTCATCGATTCGGTGACGCGACCGTTTTGTGGCAATTGTGATCGGCTCAGGTTAACCGCCGACGGGCGCTTGAAGAATTGTTTGTTTGGTCACCAAGAATGGGATGTAGGTGCATTGCTGGCTGACAACGCGCTCGACGATCAAGGAGTGTTGGAGCTTGTTCGCGATTGTGTACGCCAGAAGCACGCGGCTCATGGAATTGGCGAAGTGGATTTTCAACAACCCGAGCGAGCCATGTATCGGATCGGTGGTTAAGTCATGGCCAGCGCGCCGCTCAATGAAACAGGGTTGCCGAGAATCTATCTGGACCATGCCGCCACGAGCTGGCCGAAGTTAGCGAGTGCTTCTGCGGCGGCGATTGAATTCATTCAAAGCTGCGGCGCGACGAGTGGCAGGGGTGCCTACCGAAGCGCACAACTCGCCGATCGCTGGCTTTCGGACGCACGCATGTCACTCGCGCGCTTGATTAACGCGCCGCATTCGAACTCGATCGCAATGTGCAGCAGCGGCACGCATGCCTTAAATGCGGCCCTGCATGGATTGCTGCGTGAGGGTGATCATGTAGTAACGACTGCAATGGAGCATAACAGCGTACTGCGTCCTCTGTCGCGGTTGGTGAAAGCTGGTCGAATCACCATGACGGTGGCTGAATGTACGGCGAGCGGCGCGGTGCATGCAGCGGTTATTGATGCGGCGATCAAACCATCCACGCGATGGATTGTGGTGGGCCATGCATCCAACGTGACGGGAGCCGTGCAAGCGATCGGACCCATAGCGGAGGTTGCAAGAGTGCATGGCGTAAGTTTAATGGTCGACGCTTCGCAGACCTTGGGTTACCTTCCCATCAATGTGACAGCCCTGGGAATCGACGTGCTCGCGGCAGCGGGTCATAAAGGTTTACGCGCTTGGTCGGGAACCGGCTTGTTGTATGTGGCTCCCATGCTGCAAGCGGACCTGCAGCCGTTGATGAGTGGCGGAACGGGTAGCGCGAGCGAATTAATCAACGTGGATTGCAGTTGGCCGCAGAGTGTCGAGGTTGGCAATTTGAATTTGCCGGGTATCGTTTCTTTGGCTGTAGCAGCGCGCGAGGCTGACACATCACAGAATTGGCGACCGCTTTATCGTGAGCTACTTGATGGATTGATGGCGATTCCCCGCGTTAGGGTATTTGTGGCAGCAGACGCAGCCACCGCCATTCCTGTCCTAAGCCTTAGTGTCGAAGGTTGGGACATACATGATTTGGCCAGTGTACTCGATGCGAATTTTGGGATCGAAGCACGTGCTGGCTTGCACTGTGCAGCTTTAGTTCATAATTTCATTGGCTCGCAGGCCCATGGTGGCACGCTACGATTGAGCCTGGGTCATGAATCCACTGCCGCAGAAGTCCAAGCCGTTTTATCAGCGCTGCGAACGCTAAGTGGAAACTAAATCATGTTCGTTTAGCCGCGTGCTCAACGGGCCGCGCGACGGTGATTCGATGGTCGCTCTCGCAGGGCGTCGCCCACGCGGTCAAACAAAGACGATCGACGCCAAGTGTCATTAAATCTAAGATCTCAAGTATGAAACTGCCGTGGTATAATAATGGTTTAAAGTTTGAATGTACGCAGTGCGGCGATTGTTGCAGCGGTGCGCCGGGTTACGTCTGGGTCAGCGAAGCGGAAATCGCCGAACTAGCCAAGGCGATGAACATGGAACTAGAAACTTTTCGAGATCGTTTCATTCGCCGCGTCGGAGCTAGGTTCAGTCTAGTAGAATATTCAGATGGTGATTGCATCTTGCTTGACCCTGAGACGCGCATGTGTTTGGCCTATTCAGGGCGACCGACACAATGCAGGACTTGGCCGTTTTGGAATTCAAATCTGCGAAATGAGTCCGATTGGGAGACCACTTGCGAAGTGTGCCCCGGCGCTGGCAAGGGCAAACTCTATACGTTGGGACAGATTGACGAATCACGAAAGAAGAAAAACGTGTGACACGGCCTTCGCTGAGGTGAATCATGCTCGGGCGGCGAATGAAACAACTTGCAATCTTCTGTTTGGCGCTGTCGGCGTTACTATTAGTCGGCGTATTGCTGTTGCCGACAATCTTGGGAACGAAGTGGATTTATCAGCCGCTCGTCGATCGTTTAGCGGCTGACAATTTTGACTTGAGCATCGACAGTGTTCACCTGCGATGGTTCTCACCCTTGAGTTTCGAACGAATCGATGTAAAACAATCGGATGGCTTGGGATTAGTTTCTATCGCGGAAATTCGTTCTGATCGCAGTCTGTTGGGTTATTTTCTCGGTGGGCGACGACTCGGAAGAATCGAAATTGTGCGGCCAACAGTCGACATAAAATTGCTCGCCGACGATTCTAGTCTAGATCGCCTTATCAAAGCCATTGAGGGGAAAGCCAAGGCCGAGGCTGGCGACAAACAGAAGTCGAAACCGCGCATCGATATTGAGATAGCGATCATCGCTGCATCTGCTAAAGTTCAGCGCGACAGTGAACCCAAACCGCTTGTAGTTATCCCGCCATTCAATCTCAGCCTGCAATATCACGCAGCGAGCGGACCATCGCGACTGCGTATCGCACCGGCGCAGGTGTTGAAGGAAGTTGAATTGACCCCCGAGCTGATTGAGCTTGGGTTGGGTTACGCCGTTCCACTGTTGGCAGAGTCTGCTTGGTTCGATGGCAAGGTGTCGCTGGACAGTGATGAACTGAACATTCCATTGCAAGCACCCGTTCAATCAACAGGCAACGCGATACTGACATTGCACACAGTGCGCAGCGGGCCGACACAGCCAGCGATTGTTAATGTGCTCGATTTCATCGCGAAGCTGCGCGGCCAAGAGCCCCAACATGAACTTGTGTTCGTCGACGGTTCACAAATTGCAATCGGCATACAAAATGCGCAAGTGTCTCATGCTGGTCTTTCAGTCGGGTTGCCGCAAGTGGACACGCGTTTGCAGTTTGCATCATCGGGTTCAGTCGGCTTGCTCGACAAGCGATTGGCCTTGAAACTTGAAGTGCCGATCCCAGTGGAACAGTTGGCATGGCGGGACCATGTCAGAGAATTGGGCGTGCCAAAGTTGACCGTGCCCATTGGCGGAACACTGGACCATCCAGTGGTTGAGTGGGACGTCATGCGAGGCGAATCGGCTGAATTAATCGGCTTGGTTCGCGGTAAGTTAGCCAATGAATCGCCTGGAACGGCGGCTGCTTTGGGCGCCATTGAGGGATTGGCTGACGGTAAGTTGGACGACACCCTAGCAGCCGGATTCGAATTGATTAAAGAACTCCGTGACCGGCGGCGCGCCGCGAAAGAAGGAGCGGCCACGCAGCCGGTTGGCGAGGCACCCGTGGTGCCTAAGAAGCCTATTCGAGACGCCGTGCGAGAATTTCTGCGCGGCAAAAGCGATGCACCTTAACGGCTCTCGTGCTGCCACTCAGACTTTGTATTTAAACCTGCAAGGGTTGTAGCCTCAACTCAGGTGCGGAAGTGCGACGGTTCCGTCTCGATAAAGGACGTTGTACGCACAAAAGGGAATTACGTGGCCGCTGGGGAGGACGTGATGCGTGCAACACTTCATCACGCGGCGGACGTCAAAATTGTAGACGTCAAGAAAGGAGGTAATGGTAATGCGGAGAATGTCGCGCGCACCTACGGCTTGAGCAAGCGCGTCTTGCAGAAATCTTTCGACGAGCGCGCGGTCGGAGGCGAGACTGGGTGTGATTTCACCAGAAAGCACTGGTAGGGAACTGATGTCTGCATTTGAAGGCGTACAACATCCGTCATCGCCGCACGACATGCGAGCGATCAGTTGTCGCGCCAGCTGTTCCGTCTTTTGGCGAGTGAAGCTGATGCCGTTGGCAAGTAGATCCAAGTTGGCTTTGGCGTCGACAAACTGAGTGAGCGGCAACAGACGGTTACCGTCGCGGGCGGCGAGGCTGATCCAGTGGCAATTCGGATGCGCACAGGGCAGCGGTACAAAATCCTCAGGCGTAAATCCGTTGCGTGGATCTTTGGCGATGGAGTCGATGACATCTGGAAAAGTGATACGGTGTTCCAATTCGGCGGGCAACAAGCATCGTCCGCTGTAGGTGGCGGGCTGGAAACTCAGTCCGGTGACCTGCTTTCGCTCGGCGGCGAAGGCAACCAAATCTGCGGGCGCCGAATCGTTGAGGCCACCTTGCAAGGTGGAAACAAGCGTAACGTTCAAGCCCGCTTGCGCGAGGTGGTCGAGCGCCTTGAGTTTGATATCGAGCAAACCAGTTTGGCCGCGCAGTTGTTGCATGGCATGATCATCCAGCGCATCAAACTGCAGATAAATCTCCAGCTGTGAGCGGTGTCTCGCCAGCGAATCTACGAGTTCGCGATCGTGCGCGAGCCGGATACCGTTGGTGTTGATCATCACGTAATCGATTGGCTTGGAAAGTGCGTACTCGACGGCGGCGAGCAACTGCGGATGCAAAGTCGGCTCGCCGCCAGAAAACTGGACTACTTCGACGTGACCTTCGGCCGCTACGATCGTATCGATCTGCTTGCGAACTGCGTCGAGCGATTTGTGCCGTTTGCCAGGTGCGCTGCCAGCGTAACACATTGGACAAGTCAAATTGCAACCATCGGTGATCTCCAAGACTGCGATGCAGGTATGCTGTTCGTGTTCACTGCATAACCCGCAATCGAGTGGGCAGCCATGCAGAGGCTCGACAGAAGTCTGCTGCGGCAGTTTTGCCGGCAGGCTGGTCTCGACCCTGTCGTAACGCGCATAATCGCTGCAGATAAAGTCTTCACGCAAACCATGCTCGGGACATTGCTTGCGAAAGTAGACACGCTTGCCGCGCACAATAATTTTGGCGGGAACGACTCTGCGGCATTCCGGGCAGAGGCTTTGTGTCAGTCCAAGATAAGTGTAATCGCGATGCCGTACGCGGCGGGAATTGTCGACGGTTGCCAAGATCATACGCTCGATTCTAGACAGTTAATAACGCAGCCGCAGTGAGAGGGCGAACAGCACGAAAAAGCAACACAAGCTTGCCGCTATGCTGACTCCAACAATCAAGTTGCCATTTGCAAAAGCGATGCTGCTAGGGATACAAACCGCTGCAAAGGCAATAAACGAAACTACAGCGAAGACAATCATCAATGCCCACGAAGTGAACAGGAGCGCGAATGCATTTGGAAGACTGCGAGGAAGGTGCATGCGAGTGTTGTGGCGTTGGAGCAATGGCACGCGTGCGGCGGCGGCGATTGTGGTTACGATGCCTGGCCAACCCAGAGATGGCCAACCCAGTGGAATGCCGCCCAAGATCATCACGAAACAGACAAACAGCAATATCGTCAATCCGGCCCAATACGCGATGCTCAAATCCGTTCGTCCAAGCGCACGACCAAGATCAACCCCTGCCGAGGTTGGCGCGAATGGATTAATTTCCAGTGGCGGTTCGCTGCGTCGATCTGGATTCGGTAATATAGGTGGCTCAGACAATCTCGCACTTTCGTTGCAGAGCTGACGAACGGTGAATGGCCCAATCGTCAATGTAACCGGAAGCGAGCTGTGGCGGAATTGCACCTACAATTCGAAGGGACGGTCCGATTGTTGATACAGCGGTGCAAAGCGGTAGTAGACTTCCAGCGTCATGGCGCACATGGCTGTCGTGTAGAGCCGGCCGCCTTCCTTAGCATATTGGTCCTCGAAGTACCAACTGCCTGCCTCGTGACCGGATTGGTTCTGAGTCTTGACGAGGTGCTCGCGAATACGCGGATTCCATGTCTCCCAAGCCGGGCCGCCTAAATGAAACAACAGCAAGGTCGCGTAGTAGTTGTAGTAAACATCCCCGTTCGATCTTCCCTTCTTTACGAGAAATTGCGCCAACTCGAGCGCTCGTGGATCGGTGTGGGACCAACCGCGAAAAAGCCGCAGGAGGACACCAATAGCGCTGCATGTAGGATCTTGCTCTGGTTTTCCATATCCATAGTAAATTCCCGATGAAACCTGTTTAGTATCGAGAAAGTGGTCGATGCGAATGATGACCATCGGGGGAACTTCTAGGCCAGCGGCGTGTGCGCTCTTGATGGCCATCATCTGCCAGCCGCTGATCGTCAAGTCGCCAGGTTGTTTGGGAAGATACCCCCAACCGCCTGCGTAATTCTGCGCCGAGCAGATGAAGTTCACCGCCAACTGCGCAGGATTCTTGAGATCCTTGTCGCCGGAAAGTTGATAGGCTTCGCAAAGCGCGAACGCAGCAATGCCGTGGTTGTACATGCCGCGTTCCGACTGATGCAGAAAACTGCCCGTGTTGTGGGCTTCTTCCATGATTTGCAGTAGGTAATAGATACCATCGTGCACCGTGCGCTGGTGCTTGC
>JAYVHC010000807.1:0-3420 GCA_043771575.1 Planctomycetia bacterium | reverse complement strand
GTTGTTTCTAGGCTTCGGTAAATACTTTCGCAACAGCATCACGGTTCACGGTCATGCGTGCCCCGGAAATCTCGTCGATGCGAATCGTTATGACGGGTTCGTCTGCGTTTGCTTGGATAATCACACCATGGATACCACCGGATGTAATCACCCGATCATTCTTCTTCATTCCCGCAAGTGCTTTCTCGTGCGCCATTTGCTGCGTCTTAGCCTGCCGCTGTTGTGGCCAAATGACGATGAAAAAGAACAGCAGCACAGCCAGCATCAACAAGTTGACGGGATTGCCAAAGAAACTGGTCAATAGGCTGACGTCTCCCGCACCCGATGCTGCTTCAGAAGGCGGCGAGTTTTGCGCTAACAGCGCATAACGCACAGTCGAAGCATGAATCAAGTCGATAACGGGAATTAAGTTGTCCATGTTTCAGCTCGGGAATTAACAAGCTAGGGGGTATTTGCCCCCAAGCCACAATCCAATTGACAGCTTTCTGTGGGTTAAATCAACTGGAAATGATATTGCCACCCCCGAAAACCCACAAGGCCTATCGTTTGCCCGCCGTTTTCCGATGTAAATGACCCATACGACTTGATTTAGGCGGCTACTTTGATTTTGGAGTGGCATGCCATGCCGTTAACCCTAACTATTCCGAAAACATTGGGTGAAGCCTACCCCACTAGTGGACTCCCAGCCCACTTGCTAGCGAATGACGGCGAATTCTTGGCTGTTGATCAGCGCCCAGAGAATGTCTTCGATGGCGGTTCGAGCGTCAGCGGCCTGAGTTACATACTCTTCCATACATTTCGATTCGGCGGGTGTTGGCGATCGCGTCAGTGCTGCGAAATAAAGTTCCTCGATGGCTTGCGGAAAAGCCATTTTGGCGTCGAGCATGGCGTTAATGCAGTTCGTTGACTCAGCCAATTTTGTGCGCATATCCGCCCCGTTGACGAGCATCAGCGATTGGCCGAGGGAAACGGCATTCGAGCGCTCGCATTCACAGATTAGCAATCGGTTCGGTTTGCCAAACGTAGCCAAAAAACCGCTTCCAGGCGGTACTTCTGCGCGCACCACGGCACGTTGCAAGGAGGTGGGTGAAGTGGCTTGCTCTTCTACTTTGGTGCTTACTTGCATTACGTCGCTGAGCGCGTCCATCAAAACTTCAGCGGACATTCGACGGAGCGGATAGCCAGCAAAATTCGCTTCGGCGTCAAGTCCTTGGACATGAACATCGTCGACAGCGGCCCGAGCAAACGTGCGGCTTGCGAGAATCAGTTTCGACAAATGGCGAACCGAATAGTTGCTGCGAATCAATTCATCGGTCAAGTACTCGAGTAACTCGGGATTGGTGGCTGGATTCGAATCGCGAAAATCGTCAGGCGGGTCGACGATACCGCGTCCCATCAAATGAAACCAAATTCGATTCGCCATGTTGCGGGCGAATAAGCGATTGTCATCCGTTAACCAATTTGCCAAGGCCTCCAGCGGTGTTACTCCTGGAATCGTCGCGACTGAGACTTTCCCCTCTACGTCAGTCGTGTAAGTGTCCGTAAGCGGTTTGGGCGGCACGTTTGATGCGCGGCCGGGATGCAAAATCGTGGCCGATTTTTGAGCAAGGGAAACTACCTCATCTCCAGAGATCACGTGCTTATCAAATTTATCATTAGGCGCATTGTCAACTTGCTTGCGTTCGATCGTGGTGAAATACGCAGCCAATCCGTAATAATCATCTTGCCGCCAGCGATCGAATGGGTGGTTGTGGCAGCGAGCGCACTGTAAACGCACCCCTAGAAACACTTGACCGATCGATTCAGCCGCCGTTTCAGGGTCGCGATGAGTTCGATGAAAACTGGCAGGTGGATGCTCGTAGGTACTACCAATCGTAGTGATCATCTCAGCGACGAATTCACTCAGCGGTCGATCCGCGGCAACTTGTTCCATCATCCAAGCATGCCAACGGCGCGCCCCTTCCGTACTCATGACCTTTTGTTCGTTGCGCAATAAATCGCTCCAGCGCATCGCCCACAGCGCCGCATAGCCGGCATGATTCAGCAGTTCCTCAGTCAAGCGTTCCCGCTTGTCGAAGTTTGTCGAAGATAGAAACTCTTGAGCTTCCGCCACGGTTGGCAAGCGACCCACGACGACCAAGTAAAGACGCCGCAAAAATACGTTTTCCGCCGCAGCCTCCGTCGGTTGCAACCGCATCCGCTGAAGTTGATTCTCGACGATCTGATCGAGTCGCTTGGGTGCAGATAGTTGTTCTGTCAGCTGGTATGGGGCAGGCTGTAATTCGGGAAGAAACGTCAAGCGCGTGGCCGCGCGTCCGCTGAGATACGAGACCGAGACCGAAACGTCGAGCGGTTTGTTGACGCTGACTAAGCCGTCAAAAGTAACGTGGACGTCCGTCGCTAAATTAGGTTCGTAACGCGCCCAGCGTGTCACGTCCCGAATGGTTCCATCGGCGAAGGTGGCGGTGACGACAATTTGTTGCGACCGACATTCGGGCGCCAGCAGCGCCCGGATGGGATAGATGTTCAATTGGGTGAGCATCGCACCGGGTTGTAGGCTTGCTCCACTGGTCGGAGCCAAATTTTTCGCATTCCAACGGCAGCCCTCGTCGATCCAGCGCTTGAGCCATTCGTATTCAGTCGAGCCGAGTTCGAATCGTGCTCCGCCTTGATGTGCCAATTGACCGCTAGGTTTGGTCAGCATCAAACTCAGTTCGGCCGCGAACGAATCGACCCGTCGTCCCGAACCACCGCGGACAATCGCTGAATAATCCCACTCAGCATCGTCCCCTCGTAGACTTAATCGAAAACCACCTTTGCCATGCAGATTGCCGTGGCAAGTTCCAAGATTGCAACCCGATTTACCAAGGATCGCGGAAACTTCGCGCGCGAAGACAGGGCTTGGGTCGGCACTTGCGAGCACCGTCGCCTCAAGCAGGACGCGTTGGTTGTAAAGTTGCACTTCGGTTTCAACGAGCGCAGTGTTTGTGGGTGCGGTTGGATTGCGTTGCAGCGATCCGTCCATGCCAAAGGACAAAGTTGCATGGGGCTTGGCCATGAGCGCCGCTGCGACCTCGCGCGTCCGATCAACAGAGGAACCATCAGCGGCCGTTTCGATGGCGATGAAGCGAGCCGGATAATCGCTACTGACAACAATCTGCTTGGGGAAGATCTCAATGCGGCTTGCGACCGCTGTGGTTGTAGTCGTGCTGGGCGCGGCCGCTCTGGAACTCGTGCACAGAATCGTCGCCAATCCAAGAATGCAATTTAAAACGCGAAGGAAGGGAAACAAGGCGAGCTCCGGGCGGGGATGGGCAGAAGTCGACACGATGAACTATCATATACGATAACCCGCCAACGCGAAAACTACCGGTCAAAACATCAAAACGGGGATCATCATCGCTTCAGCGCGGTCACGCT
>JAYVHC010000806.1:0-4887 GCA_043771575.1 Planctomycetia bacterium | reverse complement strand
CGACATCAATCGTAAGCACCGGCAGAAGGGTGTGCTCGCGATTGCGACGTTCAATCAGTAATTTTGCCTTCGCTTTGGGCATGGGGCAGCGCGTGGTGGACTCAAAGACTCGGTTCATACCCTTGATCGCTGGGTTAGTCGTGACGTACTCCGAGAACATCGTGTCAAATCCTTTGGAGTAAATCAACCGACCACTGGCTTCGTCGTACAGTTTGATTGCAAATTGTCCGTAGTCGAATGGCGTGATCAAATGGCGTGGGTTCTCCGGCCAAATCGGTTCCTCGTACAAATCTCTCAGCACGACAGTGGACGCAGCCGCGTCACCACAGTTATAGAGTTCGACGCGAAGTGCCTTGTCGACGAAGTAGTCTTCAAAATTGACATACTTCGCCTCTTGCGCATCAAGCGTTTGAACATCGCGCGTTTGGGCATCTAGCGCGGCGTTGCTCAAGAGAAGGGTTAATGCGAGGCCAAATTTGGTAGTCGCTTGAACTAACATGGATAAAGCCTGTATTCCCTCGTCTAATGATCGCGATTTGTCGATGTACGATTCTCCAGCAACTTGTGTACGCTGAGGTTTAGTTGCGTCGGCGAAAAGGGCTTCTGAATGAAGTCCTCCGTCGAGGAGAACAACGCCAAACGCACTACTTTATCTTCTGTATAGCCACTCATGTAGAGCACTCGCAAATTGGAATATTTCTCCTTCAATCGGTCGGCCAACTCGGTACCCGGCATGCCCGGCATCACCATGTCGGTTATCAATAGGTGCACCTGCCCTGAATACCGCCTCGCCAGCTCTAGGGTTGATTCGCCAGAATGTGCAGCCAGCACTTTATAACCTTGCGTTTCGAGCGTTGTAGTCACGATTTGGCGCACAAGATCTTCGTCTTCCGCGAGCAAAATAGTCTCTGAACCACCCGTAACCGGTAGCGGCGCAGCATTTTCGACAGCTGGTGCCGAAGCCTGCTCAACGGGAAACAAGATGCGAAACGATGCGCCCGCCCCCGGTGCGGATGTGACCGCAATGGCACCGTGATTCTGTTTCACAATTCCATAGACTGTAGACAACCCCAAGCCTGTGCCTTTGCCGACGCCTTTGGTACTAAAGAACGGCTCAAAGATTCTTGCTTTCACTTCGTCCGTCATTCCGACTCCAGTATCGGAAACAACCAACTGAACATAATCGCCGGTAGGAAAATCTTCGAGTCCGCAAGGCTCATAGGGTTGGCTGTGTAAACAAATTCCCGTCTCAATGTTTAGTCGTCCTCCTTGAGGCATTGCGTCGCGCGCATTCACCGCTAAGTTTAGAATCACTTGATCGATCTGCCCCGGATCAGCCTTGATATGCGGCAGGTTGCAATAGTAATTCGTCTGCACAACGATATCTTCACCAATCAATCTCTTGAGCATTGCTTCCGAGCGAACGATGATTTCATTCAAATCGATGATTCGTGGCTCGGTGAACTGACGTCGACCGAGCGTTAGCAATTGTCGCGTGAGAGCTGCGGCCCGCTCGCCCGCCTGTTGAATCTGTTCCACAAATTCGCGCCGCGGCTCAGCTATTGGCATTTCAGCTAACAAAAGTTCCGAAAAACCGTTTATGACCGTCAGTAGGTTATTGAAGTCGTGTGCGACGCCACCGGCCAATTGGCCAAACGCATCCATCTTTTGTGATTGACGCAGCTGTTCTTCCAACTTGGTACGTGCACTGATATCTTGTGTCACGCCCACCAAATGTGGTGTTCGAAACGTGCCATCCAATTCGAGCGTCGCTTTGGAACTAACCCACTTCATCCGGCCATGGCATACTAAGCGGTATTCTAGATCGAATGGCGCACCTGCAAGCATGGCCGCGTAGGCTCTCCTGATGCGCGGCAGATCGTCAGGGTGAACCAGCTGCAACCAGGTTTCCAATGTGCAGGTCGTCTCCCCTAATTCAAAAATGCTAGCCGCCTCCGCCGAGCATTCGAATACTTGGGTTTTCAAATCCAAAATCCAGTTGCCAACGTGTGCAATCACCTGCGCTCGACGCAAAAACTCTTCACTGCGACGCAGCGCCAACTCCGCCCTCTTCCCTTCGGTCAAATCTCGATGTGTCCCCACCATGCGTGTCGGCAGTCCATTAGAATCTCGCGACAAAGTCCCTTTCGATTGCACGATACGGTAATCACCCTGCTTGGTACGCATGCGAAACTCAAGATCGTATCGATTCGACTGTGAGTTCAGAAACTCTTTGAACTTTGATATTGCCGGAGCAAGATCCTCCGGATGGAGCAGTGATGTCCAAGTTTCAAAATCATTGCCGAGCTCATGCGGCTCATACCCGAGCATCGTCTTCCAGCGCGGCGAATAATACAACTCATTCGTTAACAAATTCCAATCCCACAAACCATCGTTGGTTCCCGAAACCGCCAATTCGAATCGCTCTTCGCTCTTGCGGAGGGCCGACTCAACCGCTTTGAACTCGGAAACGTCCTGCAGTCCGCCGATTAAAGTTGCTGCACCCGTGGCTGAATCGAACTTGTCAAGTTTTACATGAATCTGAGCAGGGATTGCTTGCCCGGATTTTGTCATCAACCGTACATCAATCTTAGACGTTTTACCGGTCACGATCTCCGACAGCATGTGATAGCACTTCGGAAAATCATCGGGATGAATCAGCCCTTCCCAACTAGCACCTAAAATCTCGCGTGGACTAAAACCGGTTATTAATCCAACATGCGGCCGCGACCAATCGATTCTCCATGCCCCGCCCTCGCACGTGCGCGACAAGCCGAAAGTAACAATACGACTAATTTCGGACATGACGGAATAGCGCATTTCGATTTCACGCAGCTCCTCAACTGCACGAATTCGGCAAATTGCGATTTCCGCTAATCTCGCGGCCGTTTCCATACTGCTGCGAGCTTCCTCGTCCGGATCGCCGCAAAAACGTCGACATATTGCCAACGTGCCAAGCACGGGCAACCTGCGATTTATCTCTGACTTCTGAGTAGCGTCATCGGCCTGAGCGAATTCGAAGATCGGAGCCGACCAACATGATCGCAATTCCAATTCATTCACGATTTCGCGATAATTCTGAAACCTAGCATCCGTGACACAATTCGTCACAATGACCGATGTGCGAGACCAAGCAGCGCTGCCGCATGCCCCCTCACCCTCGCGGATCGGAACAGCGATTTCCTTCAGCGATTCGGGCGCACGAGCGCCCGCTGCGTAGTTCAGATTTTGCCCCGCACAATCAACTAACAAAATGTAACAGATCGATTCTGGTATCAACTGCTCTACCAATAGCGTAATTTCCCCTAGAATCGATGTCAGCGATTGACCAGTGGCGATTTGCTCGAAAACTCGGCTCTGTCCTTCGAGTGCAGCGACTAAGCGACCACCGCCCAACGACGACATATCGGAAACAAGCTTGCTAAGCATGGCAGGTCGCTTGAGGCGGTTTTGCGATTCCTGTTGTGTCATGCCTTGGTTGAGCCTGTAGTGAAAATCTCTATGGGGGTTTTAATTACGTCATGCGTCAAAAGTCGCAAATCAGATAGGATTCTGCCACCGTAAGGCCAACATTATAGGCATAATTCTGATTGACGTATCCAACGCAACACTTAATAGCTGTGTTGTTAGGCGACCGGCAGATGGAGAATTACCACATAGCAACGGATCTCCGAGACGCTGAATTGTCCGCCTCGGAGATGCGGACCCACGTGTTTGGTAGCCTTTCACCTGCCGATCACCCCTAGCTCCAAAGCGCCGTAACAGGCTGGCCGTCGTCGACAATTTTCGTAGGGCGGCTTTCACTATTCAGTACGCGCAAGTCAGGAGGAATGCCGAGTGCGTGATAGATGGTTGCTGCGAGGTCTTCCGGCGAAACGGGATTTTCGATCGGATAGGCAGCTTCCTTGTCCGATTTACCGTACACACGGCCACCAACGATTCCGCCGCCGGCTAGCACCGCTGGAAACAGCGTACTCCAATGATCGCGTCCCCATTGCGCGTTGGCTTTGGGTGTGCGCCCCATTTCGCCCGTGGCCACCACCATTGTTTCAGCCAGCAGGCCGCGCTCATCCAAGTCGCCAATGAGAGCCGCGAACGCTTGATCAAAAGTCGGTAACAAGTGTTTCTTGACATCGTTACTATTCTGATGCGAGTCCCAACTGTAACCATCAACACAGTCATAATGCACAGTAACATAGCGCACGCCGGACTCCACCAACCGACGCGCCATCAAACATGACTGACCGAACAAGTGTCGACCATAGCGGTCGCGTAGTTCCGGTGTTTCCTTACGGATATCGAGCGCTATACGAGTTTTCTCCGAAGTCACGAGTTCGAATGCGCGCTGGCGAAACGCATCGAAGTTCGACGCATGCCTTTGTTGATCAAAGCGTCGAACTTGATCGTTGAATTGATCCAGCAACGATCGTCGCTTTTGCCATTGATTCAGCGTGATGGAATCATTGGCCGCCATTCCAGCAAACTGGAATGTGAGTTCTTCGTCAGTACAATCCCGCCAGTATGGGTTGTCGGTCAGCGACTTCTTATCAACTTTAGTGGTCAGCGGATTGTAGCGCTGCCCCAACCAACCTGCGTGTTCGCCGGGGCGCGGGTATTGACCAGCCTCTTGCAATCGGCCAAGCGAATTGGGGACGACCATGTATCCCGGTAGGGGCTGGTGCATGCCGTGCTTAAGTTGGTCTTGGTATTCAACGATGGACCCAATCGAAGGCCAATCCTTAGGCGTGGGACTGAAACCCGCTCCAATCGGAACGTGCCAGCGTTTGCCGGTTTGAATGTAATGGCCTCCACCACTATGGTCATTGAACGAATGCGACATGGTTCGAATAACACAGAACTTGTCCGACACATCGGCGATACGAGGCA
>JAYVHC010000805.1:0-4403 GCA_043771575.1 Planctomycetia bacterium | reverse complement strand
CTGACTACGTGCTGATCTTTCGCAACACCAAGTTGGCAGTTGTCGAGGCCAAAGCCTGGGATGAACCGCTAACGCTGGGCGTAGCTCAAGCACACGGCTTTACGATGGCAAGGATTACTTCACGATTTACGACTTTGTCAAAGCCCACCATCACTTCAACGACCCTGAATGGGACGGCGAACCGCAGGCAGAAGAACCGTGCTCCACGTGCGGCAAGCTACCCTGTGAATGCGTTACCCCACCGCCCCAGCCCTGTTCCGTTTGCGGTCAGAGCCCATGCGTATGTGAAAAGGAAAAATGTCGCGTTTGCGGAATGACGCCTTGTCGATGCGAGAAAAAGCAGAAAGCCAAAGTGAAACTGGCTGACGGCAAGGAGCGGACAATTCAGCACATGATGGTTACCAGCTTTTGGCATCCCGATGGCACGCCCATGTCGGCACACCAATTCATGCAGATGCTATTCGGCGAGCTTCCTACATTTTTTAAGGACGAAGCCGAGTTGCGAAGATTATGGAGTGCGCCCGGCACGCGCGCCAAGCTGCTCGAAGGCTTGGCGGAAAAAGGTTTCGGCGCAGACCAAATGGCAGAAATGCAGCGGATCATCGACGCTGAGAAAAGCGACCTGTTCGACGTGCTTGCCTACGTCGCCTACGCCCTGCCTACGCTCACCCGTGCCGATCGAGCCAAGTTGGCCAAGGTCGAGATTGAAAATCACTTTAACGCCAAGCAGCAGGCCTGCTTAGACTTTGTACTGGCACACTACGTTAGCGAGGGCGTCCGCGAACTGGATCAGGAGAAGTTAACCCCTCTGTTGCGTCTCAAGTACAACAACTCGATTTCCGATGCCATCGCCGATCTTGGTCGACCAGAGGAAATCGGTAGCGTTTTCTCTGGTTTCCAACGATACCTGTACGGTGCGGCGTAATGACTTTCAAATCCCGCAGGCAGGGCAGGCTATGTCACTAAACATCCTCCACTCAACTACTCTGTAGGACGAAAAGTTTGATTTTGCCGTACCTACGGCTAAAGACGTTTATTTCGCCTTCATGTTGAAGGCCCCTTTCCGTTTTCGAGTCAGCAGCCCTTATCACTGCCATTTTGAAAACCGCGGTAAAAAAAGTGGGTGCTTGAAAATCACTTCGTGCCCCGTGCGGCTGCAGCGACCGCGGTTGGAAAACATCGTTTTAGGAGAATTCCAGACCGCTTTCGGAGTTAAAAAGCAATCGCACTGATCGATGGACCAGTGCGATGTTCAACCCTGGATGCTTGAGTTAATTAGAGTTGCGTAGTGACCACTTCGCCACCGCCGCGAGTGATCAGTCGAGCGAATTCGCGGATGCTGATGGTTTCGGCGAAGTACTTGACGGAACCGTCACCGAGCACAAAATTCGCTCCGCCGCTGTGGAAGGAGTAGGCTTCTGCAGTGCCTTCGCTGCCATAATACGGATGTGGAAAGGCGACCGATCCAACCTCTTCACCATTGGTGCAGTTCAAAGGGCATGGTCCCGGTGAAAGGACTCCGTCGACTGTGGAGCCGTCAAGCGAAAAATCGCTGGCCGGACGAGACCAACCACCGGCATTAGTGCGTTGCGTTGGCAATGCGCCGAAACGTGCGCCCTTGCGGTAGACATTAGGACGACCCGCTGATTCGGCGTACATGACCGTATTGGATAATCCGTCGGTCGCATCGCGTAGTTTGGGATTACCATTTTTGGGCAGCAAGCCGGTTAGAGTCGCGCCGTTGAGGTTATCGACCAAACCTGCTGAGACCAAGCGTTGATCGACACCAAGGGTGGGCGAGTAGTCGGTGGTAGAAACAAATGTTGCTGACCATGGGCTTAACTCGGGTACTCCGTCGAGCCGTTCAGGTTCGGGTGTTGATGGGCAATTAAAGGTCGAGACGCGAATTTTCGTGACTGGTAGATTGACTGAGTCTGACCAATTCTTGGTTTGATCGTAGTTGTTGTAGGCGTTCGCTTGCTCGATGTAAGGGAGCAAAAACGTCAGGCCTGCAATGCGAGGTGCCGCGGTCAAACCGCTTGGCCGTATGCTGGACGGTAGCTTCCTGTACGCTGATTCAAAACTATGAACGGCCAGACCCAATTGCTTGAGGTTGTTGGAACATTGCAGGCGACGAGCGGCTTCACGGGCGGCTTGTACCGCTGGCAACAGCAGGCTGACGAGGATACCGATGATGGCAATTACTACCAACAGTTCGACGAGTGTAAATGCTGGACGGAGTTCTTTGCGATTCGAAATGGACAATTGAAAACGCCTTATCAGTTGGGAAAACAAAACGCGGTTCACACCCATCCTTAGGTGCGATTTGCAACATTACTTGAGCTCAATCGTGGGAGAGTTGTTCGTACCTCGAGCAACGCGGACTGTCAGGTTCGTCGTGGAGGGCCGTGAGTATTTGACGGGTAGAATATTCGGTCCAGGCTCGAGGCTGTTGCCTGAGCCCTTTAAGTGGTAGCACTCGACGGTGACTTTGTAGTCTCCCTCGGGTGCTCCATCGTTAGCCTTGTATGTACTCATGGTGAAATTGCCGTTTGCATCCGTGGTCGCTCGGCAAGCGGTCGCGCGTGGGTCTGATATGTCAACCGGATGCAGTACGACCAACGCATTTGCAAGCACCTTTCCCTTCAGCGCCACCGTTCCTTGAACGGGAAAAACGGGAAGCTGTGAATTCGCATCACCACATCCGGTCAGTGTTAGCGAAAGGCTGCAGAGTGTGGCGGTCAAGACTTTCCCGCAACGTGTTAGCGAGTTGCATAAGTGCATATCAAAGGTCCAGCGAGCAATTGAGAGTTGTCTGAGCTATTGGTAACGCTCCTTTGCTTACGCAATCGCTGTGCCAAATCAATTCTATGCGTCAGTCTCTTGATATCAGTCAGCAACTCCTCGGAAACGTTGCGGTTGCAAACGATTGATACGTACCGCCGTGATAAGTGATAACAAAACGCCATCAAATACGCCGGGCAAATAAGATGGCCGTCATGGGATGGCCGTCATGGGATGGCCGCAGCCACGACGATACTCCGCTGGCAAGGTGGCACCCGTGCCACCCCAATTGAAGTAAAATCAGCGAGCGAATGACGGATTTGTTCGTTGCAAAAACAGGCAGCTCCATGTAGCCTGGAACGACTTCAATTCCTGCGCACGTCGCTACCCACCACCCGTCTCAGCCCCAGCCGCTATGCCGATCGAGTTTAAATGTGAATCATGCTCGAAACTCCTTCGTGTTCCCGATGGTAGTGGCGGGAAACAGTGCCACTGCCCTGGCTGCTCGGCGCTATTAAATATTCCGTTATTCAGAGCCGATAAGCCCGTTAAGAGTACTTCAGCCTTTGGCGGCGGTATCGATATCGCACTTTGTATTCCGTGCCCAAGTTGTAAACATGAATTGCTCTGCGATCCGAGTTTGGTAGGGACTAAGGGTCAGTGCCGAAATTGCAAGCACATTTTCGTTATCAGTGATTTGCCGACAAATGAAGCCCAGTCTGCGGAGCAGTCAATCGATTGGGTATTCAGTTGCCCCAAGTGCAGTCAGTTGTTCGAGGGCAGCGAAGCGATGCGTGGGCGGCGCGGCAAATGCCATGTTTGCGGCGAAGTGTTTTCGATCGAAGTGCGAGTTGCTGAAGTAACGCCAGCCGAGCAGCCAAATCCTTTTTCCAGCTCGTTTGATGACGATGACCTAACACTCTTTGTGCTTCCCGATGAATTGACCGCGGCGCGCGAGTCGGTTGCTAAGACTAGGCCACCGACAAAACAACCCATTTCATCTGGGACGGTAGTTTCCGAAGCGTCGCGCGACGACCTGCCACCCATTCAATTCAGCTGCGAGAGTTGCACAGGGCAAATGGTAGTGCCCGCTGAAGCGGCTGGGCAACTGACTCATTGCCCGCATTGTAAATCGCAAAATACCATCCCATCCGAGAGCGAACTAACGCCAGAGTCGCAGGTCGCCAACGATCCGTGGGCGGATCTCATTCCCTTTGGCTCTGCGCCAACACCCATGTCGGAATCGAATCCTTTGGGAGATACAACGTACTCGTCGCCGTACTCGCCAGTGGCGCCGATGACTTCCGGATCGACGCGTAGAAGCGCTGGCAAGGGAGGTCAGTACGTTACGTGCGGAGTCTTTATTGCGATCTGCGCTTGTGTTGGGATCGCGATCGAAATGTTCTACATTGTGATCGGAACGATGGCGATGTTTAACATTCCGAACATGGGGCGAGATCAGTTTATTATCATTACTCTTCAAATCGTTGTGGCGGTGCTGATGTTTGTGCTTTCACTATTGCAGCTGCTGGGTGGCATTTCGCTCGCGCGCCGCTCGGGACTCTACATGGCGCGCACCGGAGCGATCATCTGCCGCTTACCCTGCGTGTGTTTGGTAC
>JAYVHC010000804.1:0-3303 GCA_043771575.1 Planctomycetia bacterium | reverse complement strand
CATCCTAGAATCTCTGAAGATCGTCCGGGAACTGTACGGGCGCAAGATCGCCAACGACTTCGGCCCCCTGGCGCTCAAAGCGGTTCGTCAAAGGATGGTTGATAAAGGTTGGAGTCGCGGCCACATCAACAAGGCGATCGGCAGGATTCGCCGCTGCTTCAAATGGGCGGTGGAGAATGAACTGGTTCGACGTGACATGTACCACGGCCTAATGGCTGTCTCAGGCTTGCGCAAAGGCCGCTCCGAGGCCCACGAGCCTGATCCGGTACTTCCCGTGGACGATGTGACCGTTCAGGCCACGTTGCCCCACCTGACACAGGTGGTGGCAGATATGGTTCGATTTCAGCGAATCACGGGATGTCGTCCGCAAGACGTTTGCAATTTGCGCCCCTGCGACGTGGACATGTCAGGTGAAGTCTGGTTGTATCGTCCAGCAACTCACAAGACGGAACATCATGGACGAGAACGCATCATACCGATCGGACCGAAAGGGCAGGACATTTTGCGACCGTATCTGTTGCGAGAAAAGGAAACGCATTGCTTCAGCCCAGTGGATTCGGAGAAAAACCGCCGCGAGGAGCTTCATGCGAGTCGATCGACTCGGCTTTCATGTGGCAACCGACCAGGAACAAATCGAAAGAGAAAACCGAAACGCACCGCTGGGGAGCAGTACACAGCCCACAGTTACCGCCGAGCCATCCACCGGGCGTGCGATATTGCCTTTCCCGCACGCGAACCGCTTTGTCGCCGCGACGACGAAAGCCAAGTGCAATGGCTCGATCGACTGACGGACAAGCAGCGAGCCGAACTCGACCAGTGGCAATCAGACCACCGCTGGTCTCCGAATCGCCTGCGTCACTCCGCCGCCACCGAGATTCGCAAACGGTTCGGGTTGGAAGGCGCCCAAGTCATCTTGGGGCACGCATCGGCTGATGTTACCCAAGTCTACGCAGAACGGGATCTGCAGAAGGCCGTGGAGATCATGCGAGAAGTCGGGTGACTAAGAAATGACTTTAGTTCGTACTGCTAACGGTATAGAATAACCGTTAGCACTCTGGAACACGAACGCAAAGGATTAGTCATGGACGAACCAAGTACGGTCGATCGAGTTGATGGTGCGGGGCTGTCGCAGGGTGTTTCCCCGGCGACAGCAGCCCATCACACGCGCGAGGTTGATTCGCTAGCCGTGACAAAGCGGTTACAGCGTGATGGTCGCTGGCCCGAAGTCGAGCCAGTCAAGAACCGGATGATCAAGGAAGCCCGCCAGAAGGGCATGGATGCTCGACGCCAAATGAGGGTGCGACAAAGCGCATCACTTTGATTCGTGCAACTGTTGCACGACTTCGCCCCAACGGGGGGTCAGGCAAGGGCGTGCAGTTCTTGAGGAGCGTGTGGAGAGGGGTGTTTTGTAGTGGTTTGTGGGGCTGCGTGGTGCGTGGGGCATGAAGAGGGCTAAGGCAGGGCTGTGAGGCAGCGCCAAGGGCTGGCGGTGGCAGCGATGAGGGCGATGGGTAGCGACGGATGCGGATGATAGAAGGCCGAGACGAGCGACGGACCGGAACTAGACCCGGACCCTGCCGGTGGTGTCGTGTGACTCCTTACTATGTCCCTCTAAGCTGCCACTCTATTTTCAGTTGCGTTGCCGGGTCAATGAGCCGTGCGTAAGCTGAACGGCCGCCGTGTGCTCGTCTGGTTCGCCCATTGGGCTTTTGCCGTCCTGGTGACAAAGGTCATGCCCTCCTGTGTCACGAAATGGCGTGCAGAAATTGGCTTGCAGCATGCCATCGTTTGACGGCGCTGCCTCAGAGGTTGAGACCACCGCCCGCACTTTGCCGAAAAGCTACGCCGCGTCGGTTGGTCCAACCTCAGCGACTTGCAGGTATCAAATGTACGGAATCTGATTCGGCAATCGTCGGAAGATCGACAAACTTATTCATGATTGCTACCTGGAACGGACTTTAGCAGTTCTGACGAATCGGCAAACCTCATTGATGTTCAGAAACCGTACTCCAAATTAAGATAGCGAGACGCATGTCCAGACATGTCTACCATAGTTGCCAAACTACTCATGCTTGGCCTACGTGGCGACCGCGGGTCAATGAGTACCTTTCCTTGTCCGGTATTTGACTCAGTAAAAAACCTACCGTCTGCGGACACTAGCACCACTGAGTTTGGACTCTCGCTCATTGTTAGCTGAAGTGCCATTGATGACTTCCAGTGCAAGCGGTGCGATTCCACTAAGTTCTTAAAGACGAATTTGTATGGGCCGTCTTTCTTTCGGCTTGAATAGGTTCCACCTTTGTCTGTTTTACCTCCGACCAAAAGCAAGTATTCACTCATGCGTAATTGCGACGGTGCCACTTTAAATACTCGCCAGGATTTGACGCCCATTCGAAAGAGTCGATCACCAAGATCAACTAGGTCGTTCGCGTTCTTCTTCGTTGCCACGGTTTGAATAGTAAGTGAAACGTCCGCGTCCAGGCATAGATCGATTCCGCGTAGCGCTCGCTCTAGCGCTCCACCGCGGCGAGCACCTATAGGTAACTCCGAGTAGACAACCCGTTGCGAGTCATTCACTCTTGGCCGTGCTGAATCGACCGAGATCCGCACGCCCACGCCATGATCTCGAAAGGTCTCGACATGTCGTTTAGTCAGTGTGTAGGCGCTGGTATCAACGATTATTCCTGTCCTGCCACTTAGCGACTCAATTGCGGTTTGCAGGAACGGACTAAAGAGCGGATCACCCCCTGTTAGTACGACGTACAACGGCGAATATCTTAGAATAGCATCCGCGATTTTTTGAACGTCGACTCGCTCTGGTTCTTGCACTCTTGACCGCATTAGGTCTTCGGCATAGCAGTATCTACAAGCTAGCGGACATCGTCCTGTGATTAACCAGTTTATTGCGAGCGGCTGGCGCAAAATTGGCAAGTTGCCCCAGCTTTCGGCAGATGGCAATAGTTGTGGACCTTCAATTTGCACTTGCGTTTTGGACTTAAACCACCCTTTTCCAAGTCTGGCTTGGGTTACTTCAGATACTTGCGTTGCAGGACCACCCTGAAGCCATTGAAGCGTTGACCGAGACTCCGATTCAGCCACGGCGAACAATAAGCAAGTCGTTGGCGAGAAACAGAACAGCCCAACTCTTGGTTCGATTCGCGCGTACACTCCACTATTGGTCAATACAGTTTCATTTATCACCGCCGCACCTCTACTACATATTCGGTGTGGCGTGCGCGAATTCCCTTCGCGCGTGGATTCTTCGTGCCGAGGTGAAAAGACTCCTCTGCGTGCTCGATTCGC
>JAYVHC010000803.1:0-6572 GCA_043771575.1 Planctomycetia bacterium | reverse complement strand
GAACTTCGGCCAGTCGCAACAAGTTGGCCGGGCAAAAGCTGCTGGTCGAAGCGGAAACACTATTGGGTGTTCCCCACGCAACCGACAACCAGTAGACGCGGATTATTCATACTGCGCCGCAGGCGCTTGCCGCGATACGGATTCCTTGAAAAAAAGCGATTATCGCGGCTGGGGTTGTGGCGTTTTGAGCTTGCGCAATTCTTGTTCTCGACTCCCGTGTGATTACCAAAAAGGTTTCCGCTGGCTTCATGCCAGCGGAACCACAATTGGCAGTTACAAAAATGGCAACTGAACATTCGCCGCACTCCGTCCGGTTTATCCGGGCGGTTGCACCGCGTTTGAGCATGGCGGCCTTCACGTGCTTCCGCTGGCACAAGGCCAACGGAGAGCTCAAAATAATGGCAATTCAGGGTAGCGGCCAATTGCAGCCTCCGCCCGGGCAAGCTGGCAGGTGGCCGAAACAAGTTAAACAACATTGCAGTGCCGTGGGAAGTGGCGCTGCCCAATTAGGTTTTCTGTTTCATCGCACGGTTTATAGCTGCGGGCGATGAGCGCTCTGGTCCCTAAATGTTCTGGCCCCTAAATATTGTACTCGATCAGCAGGTTTGTGATCGTGTGCGCGATGACAAGCGGCCAGACGCGTCGCACGATGCAAAACATGACTCCGTAGACGATGCCCATCACCAAGATGGCAAAACTACCGGAGAGTCCGTAATGCAGATGATAACTGGCGAACAGCAGGCTGGACACGACAACGGCTGCGAACGTGGAGCCGAACAACTCTTCGAGGCGAGGTATCAAGTATCCGCGCATCTTGAGTTCTTCAGTAATACTATTGGCGACTAAGCCAGCAGCGCACAACATCAACATTCCCCAGCCCTCAGGAACTGCTTTGACGACGGAGGTTTCGTGCGGGAAGATCTGCGTAGCGAGCACGTCAACAAACGTTGCCACGAGCCAAAGCCCCAGCGCTACGCAAGGATCGAACACCCAACGTGGTTTCGCAATTCCAAACTTCGCCCAAGGCTCGCCGCGGAGTGCGATCAGCAGTAGTAGGGCTGGTACGACCTGAACGTCTAGCATACCAAATCATCAGCACCGAACCGATTGAACTCGATCGTAGCCCCAGGTTTAGCGTCATGTTCTGCTGCTTTAGCCCGTGCGACCGTCAAATTACGCGCCATTGCTGCTGCGGTTGCGAATTCTGTAGGATCGAACAACGGCAATCGTCGTCCTGGGTTGGACCAACTCTCGACCGGGGCCTATACTGGAGCAGCGATGGTAAACAGTGGGAGAGATTTCGTTTGGTCGCTGGACAATTCTGGCTGCGACAATCCGAAACGCCGAAGGCGCAAACGAGGCCCTGAACCGCTCAGGCACAAAGAACCGCTGTTAAAGCAATCGTCTCTGGAGAGCGATTCAGCATACGAACTTAGTCCTGACTGGACGCAGCTCGTGCGCGATGGAATCCACCGAAGGGGAAAGGCCACGTGAACCACACTGGTTAACCACAAAGGGCCGAGATCTCTCAGGTACCAAGGACAGAGGGGCAAACTGAGTTGAGATTTGGGATAGCGCGACGCACCCACATCCCGACTTCCAATTCGTTTGCTCTTTGAAAGTCCTATCCTGCCATGTCACACTCACGTAATTCCGAGCCAACTTCTGCAAAGCTATCGCCGTTCGTCGCTCGTCACATCGGTCCGCGCGAACATGAAATCCAGTCCATGCTCGAAAGCTTGGGCTACGATTCACTCGACGATTTGACGCGGGCAGTCGTGCCAAACAACATTGCGGACGATTCTCCTCTGGATCTGATGCCGGGCGTGACGGAAGAAGAAGCTTTAGCGGAACTGAAACAACTCGCGAGTAAAAACAGAGTTCTGCGGAGCTTCATCGGGCAAGGTTACTACGGCACACACACTCCGAAAGTCATCCAACGTAACGTGCTCGAGAATCCGGCTTGGTACACCGCCTACACGCCGTACCAGCCGGAGATTTCGCAAGGACGGTTGGAAATACTGTTCTATTTCCAAACAATGGTCTGCGAATTGACTGGCATGGATATCTCCGGCGCCTCGCTGCTCGATGAAGGCACCGCTGCCGCTGAAGCCATGACGCTCTGCCAACGTTCAAATAAGACCGTAGCGAACCGTTTTCTCGTTTCGACGGGTTGTCATCCGCAGACCATTGAGGTGATCGAAACGCGAGCTGAACCGCTGGGCATTGAAGTCGTAAAATTCGATCAGCAATCCGATGTAACGGATTGGAGCGGAGTGTTCGCAGTGATCGTTCAATATCCTGCGACGGATGGTTCGGTAGACGATTTTGCACAGTTGATTCAAGCCGCGCATCAGCACAAAGCCATGGTGGTAATGGCTTCGGACTTGCTTGCGCTCACGTTGCTCAAGTCGCCAGGTGCGCTCGGTGCAGATGTCGTTGTCGGCAACACGCAACGCTTTGGAGTTCCGTTTGGATTCGGTGGTCCGCATGCGGCTTTCTTGGCGACCAAGGACGCGTTCAAGCGAACGCTACCCGGTCGATTAGTGGGCCAGTCCGTCGACGCACACGGGAACCCGGCGTTTCGACTGGCACTGCAAACTCGTGAGCAACATATTCGCCGAGAAAAAGCCACATCGAATATCTGCACGGCTCAGGCGCTGCTGGCAATCATGGCGACACTGTACGCTTGCTACCACGGACCGGAAGGCTTGCGTGCGATCGCCGGGCGAATACATGGATTGACGATGCAGTTGTGCCGCTCGCTGAAGAAACTCGGATTGCAAGCTGAATCGGATTGCGTGTTCGACACACTGACGATCAAAACGGGAGCGAATACCGCTAGTGTTTTAAAGGCCGCTGTAGTAGCAGGTTACAACTTGCGAGCCGTAAGTGAGACTCAGGTGGGCGTTTCGCTCGACGAAACCACTACTGAAGCCGATGTTAAGCAGCTGGTACAAGTTTTCGGCGGCGAAACGATCGTAGCCGACGCCAAATCGACGTTGCCCGCCGAATGGCTGCGCAGTGACCATTATCTTTCGCAGCAGGTGTTTCATCAGTATCGCAGCGAAACAGAAATGATGCGTTACCTGCGAAAACTGTCAGAAATGGATATAGCCCTCGATCGTGCCATGATTCCATTGGGATCGTGCACGATGAAGCTGAACGCGGCGACGGAGATGACGCCGGTTACATGGCCCGAGTTCAGCAGCATTCATCCGTTTGCGCCGGCTGATCAATGGCAAGGCTACCGCGAGATGGTTGATCAGCTCGAAGCAATGCTGTGCGCGGTCACTGGTTACGATTCCATTTCGTTGCAACCGAATGCGGGCTCGCAAGGCGAGTACGCTGGGCTGCTGGCGATCAAGCAGTATCATGAATCGCGCGGGGACATTCATCGTAATGTCTGTTTAATTCCAAGCAGTGCGCACGGTACGAATCCAGCCAGTGCGCAGATGGCCAACATGCAGGTGGTTGTGGTCAAGTGCGATGACGCGGGCAACGTCGACTTGGCGGATCTCGATGCCAAGATCGCAGCAAATACAGGCCGAGTGGCGGCCATCATGATCACTTACCCATCGACGCACGGCGTGTTCGAAGCGGGCGTAACCTCGGTTTGCGAAATTGTCCATGCGGCTGGAGGGCAAGTCTATATCGATGGCGCGAATCTGAATGCACTGGTGGGTGTCGCCAAGCCTGGAAGATTTGGTGGTGATGTTTCGCATCTGAATTTGCACAAGACCTTTTGCATCCCTCACGGAGGTGGTGGGCCAGGCGTGGGTCCAGTTGCCGTGTGCGACCACTTAGCTGCCTTCTTGCCCAAGGATGGCCAGCATGCCAATCGTCGCGGACCAATTGTCAGTTCTGCCCCTTTTGGCAGCGGCAGCATTCTGCCGATTTCATGGATGTATATTCGCATGATGGGATCAGCTGGGCTGCGACGGGCAACTCAGGTGGCCATTCTCAATGCGAATTACATCGCCGATCGGCTGAAAGTGAATTATCCGATTCTGTACACCGGCAATCGCGGCTTGGTGGCGCATGAGTGCATCATTGATACACGGCCCATGAGCGACGCAGGGCACGTTTCGGTGGATGATATTGCAAAACGCTTGATCGACTACGGCTTCCACGCCCCGACCATGTCATTTCCAGTTGCCGGTACGTTGATGATCGAACCGACCGAAAGTGAGTCGCTGTTTGAGCTCGATCGTTTCTGCCGCGCGATGAATTTGATATATGAAGAGTACGAAAAAGTGCGAACAGGCATTTGGCCAGCTGACGACAATCCGCTGCATAATGCGCCCCACACGATTGACGCTGTACTAAACGATTCGCCGAGTTGGGGCTATTCCCGCATGGAAGCGGCTTGTCCCGATTCCGAGGTCGATTATCGCGTGAAATACTGGCCACCCGTCGGTCGAGTGGATAATGTGTACGGCGACCGCAATTTGATTTGCTCGTGTGCGCCGGTTTCAAGCTACGAAAATGGGACCGAGCAGGTTGAGTCGTCTGCTCCGAAACCCGCGGCTAACGCCGACTGCTCACTCAATCGAAGCCTCTCAAATCACGCGCAGCCCAGTCGCTGTGACGTATAACTACTTTCGGATATTCGCGAATCCAGTTCAATTGCAGCACTCATTGCCTCCATCAGTCACAACATCCGATTCATCCTGGAATCGTGTACCCCCCTTAACTCCGGTCCGTGGGGGAAGGAACAACATGCACTTGAAATACTAAGGCAGGAGCCGCAGAACGGGAACTTTCGTATTGCAATTGCCTTCGCGGAAAAACGTTACTACAAGAACTAGTGCTTTGTCCAGTTTAGATTTTAAGGTCGAGTGGCACGCCCCCTGAGTCTTCGAAGGGCGAGGTGGGAGGGTGGTTGACCTCCCAATTAGCATTTTTTCCGCAATTTCCACCTCAAGTCGTTCCTTGGATTGGCGACAGGATGCTTGCATCAAGTCGGTTAACGTGTTTCTGGCCGGGTTTATCTGCGGCCTGGTATCGTGGAAACACGAGTTCGCTGGCGATTGCAATCGTTTCAACTTGGGTGTTGGCACTGTTGTTGTTGGCGACGTTTGTTTGGCCGCAATGGGTTTCATCGCTAGCGCTCCGGAGTTTGTGGTTGCTTGCAATGGTAATATGGGTTGCCGCGAGCGCACGCAGCCAATGGCAGTTTTCTCGACTGATGCAAGTCAGCAAGCCCTTGGAGGCGAAGGATCACTTCCTGCTGGCTCAAACAGATTATTTGGCGGGCAATTGGTTCGAAGCGGAAGCGAAGTTGCTACAGATTCTGCATGACTTTCCGCGGGACGCCGAAAGTCAACTGTTGCTAATCGGAGTTCTCAGGCACACGCGTCGTTTCAGGCCCGCGCTCCGGCGATTGACACATCTGCAGACTCTCGATTCGTCAGCGCGTTGGAGTTATGAGATCAATCGCGAGCGCGCGATCATCGAACAACGCATCGCGGAAGAACTGAAAGAGCAAGCGGAGGTAACTGACGAGGTAGGCGAAAAACCAGATGAAAGCCCGGGCGAAGCACTAGCCTGAGTTTTATCGACGTGGGTGGCATGCCCCTGAGTCGTCGTCGTCAAAGGGCGTAGCTGATCGTAACTGAGTATCCTTGAGCGCCGAGTTTGAGCTTGCCTATTCAACCACGCCTTGTAAGCCTCGCGGGGCTCGTCTCTTAGGGACGTGCCAGCCCTTTTTTTCGGAAGAATGAAACCCAGAATCTATTCTGGCAAATCACCAAGTGTCAAACCAGGAGCACCAGTTCTTGGTGTCGATTCTGCCGCATCACATTAGCTAATAGTGGCCAGTGCGCGAGATTCCGAACGGTCGGCCATTTTGGCTGTCGTGGGAAAACCCGCTCGAACGGTTGCTGGAAACCATATAACTTGTAGCACCCTTCCCGCAGCGGACCAACGTCGGGCATTGCACATCCAATACAATCGCTATTCGAGTAAAAGATATTTTTGGTATCCCCGCAGCGGGCCAATTGCTGCGAATTTTCCTGCGTATAGCTGGGAATTGAGGTAGATTTGCAGCGAAAACTTGAAATCGACTTTTCAGGGTAGTTGCTGGCTGGAGCGCTTACCTTAAACTTGCCAAACTGACACGTTGCGGCTGCGGCATAGGCTTTGCTTCACTTGCTTTGGCCACCGGATAAAACTCCGTTTACTTTAGTCACTTCGAATTTGCTTACGACGTTTTCCAAGATAGATAGTTTTTCCCATTCCCCGCACAAAGCAATTTGGCGTACAAATAGAGTAAGCAGTATGGCTTACAAACGTGTACGCCAAAGTGGTCTGGGCGGATTGAACAGATAAGTTATCGTCGAGAGCTGAGCGTCTCAACAAAGGGGGTTGGATATGTACGAACGATTCACAGATCGCGCTCGCAAGGTGATGCAACTGGCGAATCAAGAGGCGCAGCGCTTCAATCACGAGTACATCGGCACTGAGCACATTTTGTTGGGCTTGGTGAAGGAAGGCAGTGGGGTTGCTGCCAATGTGCTGAAGAACCTCGACGTGGATCTGCGCAAGATTCGCCTCGAAGTCGAAAAGCT
>JAYVHC010000802.1:0-2780 GCA_043771575.1 Planctomycetia bacterium | reverse complement strand
CCGATGAGGCTGGGTCTCTTAAAAATAGTTCACGGTTCTTCATTGCTTATTCTCCAGACCGATGCGTGATCGGTGTTGCCAAGTAATTCCAGCCAGATCGAGCGCCGAGCAAGCTGTAAGTGCCTTGCTCGAAATGACCTGGGAAAAAGAAGACCAAGCGTCCACGGATATCGCCGGCCACTTTGTCGATTAATTCAGAGATGTGCAGGAAGCCATAGAGCGACGCCCCACCAACTACCGCCACCACCGATTGCTCGGTCGCTTCGCCATTGGTCAGCACGCCACGAAGGTGCCGCGAGACGAAGTCCATAAATGCGGTGTCAAGCTTGAGCTTGAGATCCGATGGATCTTCAAAGTAGCTTTCGCGGTACTCTTCGCTGGCCATCCACTTTGGAAACATGTCAGTTAAGTCAACAAGCTGCCAATCATGACCAGCGTTGCGAGTGCTAACTTCAAAGTCGCCGATTTTTGCTCGAATACGACGTTCATCTTCTTGTGGATATACAACGAAGATCGAACGCTGCGCGCCGGCCAAGTTTCGCTGCCACGGGGCACTGATATGTTTCTCATAGTTAGTAGCCAGGTCGTCTAATCTACTCATTCATGTGCCTCCAATCGCGTTCGCCGATCAATGGAGCAAAGCCGATATCAAAAGCATTGCTGTTTTCGCGGAGCTCAATTAAACCAAGTTTGCGAGCTTCGATGGCTCTTGCTCTCGCAGTATCTTCGTCAGCGTCGATGAGACGAACGAATTCACTTGATAAAAGCCGCTTGCCTCTAACGCCGGCCGCATAGGCCAGTAGTAATGCAAAGCTCATGGAAGTGGGCGTTGGTTTAATCAGTTGTCGGACCTTTCGGACGCGCCCAACTAAGTGTCCACTTTGAGTAAAGCTTGATCCTGCGTTTCTTACAATTTTATCGATTGTCGAGTCGGCCATTGTCTCATCACAGAATTCTTTAATGGCCCGAGTGAGTTGGGTGCGACTGACTTCTGAGTCCACCGGAGTGCCGAGAATGACAGGAGCGGCCGCGCGGAGCGTCGGATCGCGGCCATAAGCCGACAGGATCGCGACGAGTGGCCGCGAGTTTTCGTCCAGCTTCCAGAGCTTCCGTAGCGCCCGGAACAGCGGGACCGATTGGTCAAGGCTGTAGAGTTCGCGCAGAAATCGAAGGCTGGCCTTTCGCGTTGCCTGGGTCGGCTTGGTCAGGATGTTGTCGTCGACAATCGCATGTTCGTAGTCGGCCAGCGATTGGATTGAATCTGGCAGATCGAAATGCGCAAGCAACCCCCCGAGCTCATCGCTCATCATGGTCCGGCTAGTGTGGGGACCGCTCACCCCATCTTTTAGGCCGAAAAACTCTGAAATCTCATTCATGTCCCGCGTCGCTTCTGCTGTGGATCGCCAATAAAGCTTCAATACTCGGCAATTGTAGCAGGTTTCGCCTGGCTGTCTAGTTTGCCGGCAAACTTGCCGGCAGACAGGCGAAGATTATTTGACCGGCAGATGGGACATGCGTATGGTTACGACAATCATGCTCCCGCCGACGTTCGGGGGGCGGTATCGAACTCGGCGTTCATCACCTTGCCAAACTAACGTCATTGCGGAAACTGGCGAACGGATCGTGGCGTGCGGCTGCGTAGATTTTCGATGCCAACATACTTTGCCCGTGGAAAATTCGCTTCATTCTTCGCAGCGACCTGTAAAACATCGTGAGCGCGCTTGCTCGCGTTTGGATGTGACTTGACGAATCCAGGCACGAATTGAAGCCAGGGAGCGACTTGATTCTGCTGTTGGTCCCAACTGCTCAACAAACGCGCCAACTCGCGAGGATCATAACCTGCATTCATCATCCAGCGAGTAGCATCTTCGTCAGCTTCAGATTCTTGTTCAGGTCGACTGGGTCGCGCGATGAGACCGATCCACATCATGCGATCTTTAAAATCGAGTGGTTGGTTGGCAAGTTTCGATTGCTTAAGCGGAATCAATTGATGGCCGTGATCGAGATGACTAAGCTCATGCGCGAGCACACCAACCACTGCGGCTTCGCTCGTCGCAGATTCAATGAGACCTCGCGTCACCAACAATCGCCCTCCTGGAATCGAGAATGCGTCCGAGGATTCATGCTCGATTACACGCACATCCAGCTGCTTGTATCGATCGGCGTTGCGCATTCGTGGTCTCATGACCTTGAGCAACTGACGTAGATAGGTTACGTCATCCCCTTGCTGCGAAACGACAACCTTGGCTTGCTTGAGCTGTTGCAAGTAGGCGTCCAGGATGCCTTGCCCAAACTGATTCTCCTCAGCGTTACTCACTTTGATCCGGTCGAGTTGCTCTCGCTGTTCGGGCGATAGCTTGCCAAACATCGGTGCCATTGGCCCCGCGTTTGAGGCAAAGTTCTCTAACAAGTCTTGTAATGCTTCGGCAGGTTGCGGGAGCGGCGCGTGCTGCGCGTTTGCTTGGGACGCAAGAACCGCACTCAACACTACGATCATGCTGGCACTTAAAAGTTGGGGTGTGAAAACGTTAATCGCAAGCACAACTCGTGCTCCACAGTTAGAATGAGCCAACAGTTAGAATGAGACGGGTGTTGCTCCTAGGCTTAGTCGCAAAAGGTCTCTAAAGGGGTCTGACCCTTTGAATATGCCCGGAGAGGGTCAGCCCACAGCTCTAAACATTTTTTCATAGTGCGATCCATCATAACGGGAGAGCGACGCTCCTGCGGAGCTTTATTGGGCGGCCATTTTGCGTCCACAAGCACTTGGGGCCGATCTCGCG
>JAYVHC010000801.1:0-2909 GCA_043771575.1 Planctomycetia bacterium | reverse complement strand
GTTGTTTTCAACGACGCTTATCCAACCCAGGCCTGGTTGATGCGTTCCCAATTCGGATCGCGAATTAGCTATAAAAATAGCGAGCTTCGGTAAGACTTCCAAAAACGCGTTTAGCGAATTCGGTAGTGATTCAAAGTCGCCGATATACCTTTCCAAGTCTCTCTCCCAATTTGCATGCATCCGCGGTTGATCGGTGGCGAGTGTCCGTTTTCGCGTCTCTTCCATCACGACTCTTAACGCGTCCCCCAGCCCTCTAAAACCGCGGGCTGGCAGTAGCGGTGCATCCATTAACTGCTGCAAGCCCTGGGCAAAGACAAACAGGTGCCCCACAAGATTGCCGCTGTCGACCGTCGACACATAGCGCGGCGTTAACGGCACGAGCGACTGAGTGTCATACCAGTTGTAGAAGTGTCCTCGATACCGCTCCATCCGCTCGAGGGTCGAAAAGGTTTTCGCAGTACGATCGAGCAAACGCCCTACAGAGCAATAACCGAAATCGTAAGCCGCCAGATCCGATAAGAGCGCCATGCCGATGTTGGTTGGGCTAGTGCGCGACGCGATCATTAGAGCCGGATTGAGTTGCACATTATCTGGCGGCAGCCAGTTGTCGTCCGCCGTGACGAAGGTTTCAAAGTAGTGCCAAGTCTTTCTGGCAGTTCGCCGGAGAAAGAGGTCTTGTTCTTTTGTTAATGGATTTGGCCGCACCACAATGTCGCGACTTAAATACCAAGCGATGGCCGGTGAGAATATCCACAAGCTCAAGAGTGGCAAGGCGATTGGCAGCACTTCAAATCGCCAGACGGCAAGGGCTAAGAGAGCGACTATCGCGATCGCTGGCGCAATTGCCATGTTCCTAAAGAACCCACGAAGGTCGTTGCAAGTGCCGCGATCTGCATTGCTAGACGTTTTCCACTCGAGTAGTTTCACCTTCGACCAATGAACTCGGAAGGCCGTGCGTATCACTGCATCCATGCTTAAGAAAGCATCGTGAGGCAGAAAGACCAGCGTCGCAAAGCATTGTGCGAGCGGTTTGCCCAACGCACTCAATGCGAACGCCAGGTGCACATTCAGCGGCAGATCCACTGGTTTGCGCACAAAAACCATGATGGCCGAAATTAGCGGCGGCAGCGATATAACGAGAATCGCGAAAATCGTGGCTGTCACTGCAATCGCTCGCGGTGCGAGCAACCACGCGATCAACAACATGGCCAACACTGCTGCTGGAATGAGACTGCGTCGCAGGTTGTCAAAAATCTTCCACCGCGACAACGCCGAGATCGGATTAACGATCAGCTTGGACGATGCGCTCGGAACGCGAGGAAGTATCCAAGCAGCGATCTGCCAATCGCCGCGCATCCAGCGATGTCGACGCGCGGCATCAGCCGCATAGCTCGCAGGAAAGTCCTCATAAAGCACCACATCGGTCAAGAGCGCTGATCGGCCATAACAACTCTCGATCAGATCGTGGCTCAGTATACGGTTATCCGGAAAATCTCCGCAGTATCGTTCAAAGAAGTCGACATCATAGATTCCTTTTCCAATGAACGAACCCTCAGCAAACAGGTCCTGGTAAAGGTCAGAAACGACGCGTGTGTACGGATCGATTCCGGAATCGCCACCAAATAGGCGCACGTACCAAGAACGACGAGAGCTCGGTAAATTGACTCCCACACGTGGTTGCAAGATGGTGTATCCATCCGTTACGCGGCCGTTCTTTACGCTGACCACGGGACGATTCAGCGGATGCGCCATCGCGCCCACCAACTCACGAGCCGCGTCTCGAGGCAATTGCGTATCGGTATCGAGCGTGATCACATACTCTACGTCGGACAATAAATCGATATCTCCCACGCATCTTGAGAATCTATCACGCGCTCCGCGAAGCGTGGCGTTTAAGTCCGCTAACTTGCCACGTTTGCGTTCGTAGCCCATCCAAACGTTTTCTTGTTGGTTCCACTGGCGAGCTCGGTGCAGTAGATGAAAAATCCCTTCGCGGTCTGGGCAATATTTCAGATTAAGTTGCTTTACACCTTCAGTGACTTGCATCAATAGGTCGGAGTCGTCTGGCAGGTGCTGGCTGGCGGCGTCTTCGAAATCGGTTAGCAACGCATAACTGAGCGATGGATCCCGATTGGCTAAATATCTAACTTCGATGCTCTCCAACAAACTTTCGATGCTCGTTGCGTTGGACAACATCGTCGGCACAACGACCAGAGTTCTATGCTGCGGCGGAATGCCATTGCGAAAGTCCATGCGGGGGATTGCCTGCGGACGCATAACGATGGCGGTCAATAAGTTTGCTAATCCAATACCCAAATGCAACGCACACAAAATGACCGGAATGATCAGCCCAAGCAGTACCGCTAGCCTTTGTTCCGCTAACCCCGCTCGCCACAGCCACGCACCCGTCAATCCCGTCACCAATCCAATGCAACACAAGTAGATCGTCAATGGGAATTTACGGCGGATTTTTTCTACCACCACCGAAATTGTGAAACGCATGTGGACCAAACGCTCAAGCGCGGGCCGACCGCGGTCAATTAAAAAGTATCCGACATGTGCTTCGCGCGGATGCAAGCCAATTGCGGCCTCTGCGCGGGCTAACTGAATCGCACGATCGGCAACTTCATATTCGCCGCAGTTGGATCGGCGCGCGATGGCTTCCACTGCATGACGGTAGCGATCGCGTGTGGCGAAATCCATGTTCGCGTACGCTCCTGCTGGATCACCGCGCAGAGTGTTTTCCACGAGGCTCTGCTCCGCCACAAACGTGCGCCAATCGTGTGAACTCAGAAAACGCAGGCTGGTAATACTATTCCCGACTGAAACTTGGTCCGACGCCTGTTCTTGACTGTTGGCTTGAACAAGCTGCTCGATTGACTGCCCTTGATCGCTCAAGCGTTGCTCCA
>JAYVHC010000800.1:0-2734 GCA_043771575.1 Planctomycetia bacterium | reverse complement strand
GCCACCGACGATTCGCGCGACTCGCGTATCCTGGCCGCCTGTATTCAAGCCGGAGAAATCAGCGGTCGACTGGACCGAACGCTCGAAGCCTGGACGAGTATGCACCTGGCCAACTCGCGATCCACAAAATCGCTTCGCGCCGCCATGCTTTATCCTTTGATGTTGATCGCAGTCACCGTGGCTTCGCTAGGATACGTGACATATTATTTGATACCCGAATACAAGAAAACTTACGAGCTGTTTGATCGTCGCATGCCAATTTGGTTGGATTTGATTACACGCGTTCGCGAGCAATTTTGGTGGCTGGTCATTGTGCTGGCCATCTTGGCTGTCGCTCCGCTCGTAATTTGGGCGATTCGCAGACGTCAGTTCGACTCCATGGGCTTGCCGGTCGATCGGGCACCGCGGCTGCGATTGCAAGCACTGGCATCGGAGCTGGCCAGCCACATGATCGACAGCTCGACTCCGCTCATGCAGATTGTTTCACTGAGCGTGGCGGCAACGGGCGCGGATAAAAAGCGCAGTTCGACCGCTTTTGAGAAACTCCAGAACCGTACTATGATTGAGCCGCTTGGCCGCGAGTCGACCCTGCTGCTGGCTTTATTACACACAGGCGTGATGGACCGTATTGATGCCAGCCAACACTTGGCGACGTTGGGGCAGCATTTACAACAACAGGCCGATCAAGTCGCGCAGCGACAAGTGCGTTGGCTGCCGATGATGATCGCACTGGTTGTCGGCCTACTGACGATACTAACGTATGTGTTCTTGATCTACTTGCCCTGGTTACTACTGTTAAAGCAGATCATGAACGCGCCCTCCTAGGATGATGAGATGAGCGAGATTTACGACTCGGCGAACTCGCCCGCAGCGCCAATGCCGCGAACGCTGACCCGCACCCAACTGACGGCGGTGCTCGTACTGGTTACGATGATACCGTTCCTGCTAGTCGTTGGGCTTTGGTTTTCACTTCCCGCGACTCCTGAGCCGGTTCTACCCGCCGAAGTACGCGTTGGTCCGATGGCTTGGCCCAATGAAGGGGCGCCCGATGCACGTCTGGTGCCCTGCATGATTTTAAGAAACCCGACACAAGACGAGTGGCAAAACATTAACTTAGCCATCAACGACCAGTTTTACTACTTCCACCCAGATCCATTAGCTGGCGGCGGCCAAATCCACATCCCACTGAAATTCTTTCACACCAAGGGTAATCAGTTCTATCCGCCTGAAAAGCAGAAGTTGAAACTGATCACCATCTACGCCCAGATCCCCGACGGCTCACGCGCGATCCTCGAGGTCGACGAATCGCAACTGCAAGGCATGAGCCCACCGGCACCATTGGCCGGAGCGCAATAGCGTCTGCTGTTATCTCGCGCTGCTCGGCGTTTCTGCTACAATCCAGCGATGGCAAAGAAATCAACAAAACCGTCCCTTAAAACTGACTGCATGTCTCCCCCGCATCCGCTTTCGGAGGTGTTTGGGTTCCCATACAACAACCATACCGACAACGCGGTACGACATCGAGATTACCGACTTTGCCCTTTCAATAATAAAGTACCAAATTGCACCAAGGATAAGGCGAACAACCCGCTTGGAACTTGCTCTGTTTTCCATAACGGCGGAGCGGCGATTACCTGTCCGATTAGATTTCGTCAGGATTGGACGATTGCTACAGATGCAGCAGATTTCTTTTTCCCGGTCCATGCGAATTGGACTTCCCTGACTGAGGTTCGCCTGCGGGACAAGAACGATGGTTCTGCTGGGAACATCGACATCGTGCTGGTTTCATATGATGAGTGCGGGCAAGACACCGATTTTGGCGCTTTGGAGGTGCAAGCTGTTTACATTTCGGGAAACGTCCGGCGACCATTTGAGAAGTACATGGAAGCCCCCAAAAAACATGAATGCATGAATTGGAAAACCGAAGTTAACTACCCTCACCCCGACTTTTTATCATCCTCACGTAAACGCCTTGCTCCCCAACTACTCTACAAAGGTGGAATCATAAATACTTGGGGGAAGAAATCGGCTGTAGCACTTGACTCACACTTTTTTGCGACGCTACCGCGACTTAAAGAGGTTACTGCTGCGAAAGCTGAAATGGCATGGCTTGTTTACGATCTTGTTCTTGATCAAGCGACAAATACAAATCGATTGGTTCGCGCTAGAACTGTTTACACTCGATTTGAATCCGCCTTAGTCACTCTCACTAAATCTGAACCTGGGAGTATTGACGATTTCGTTGCGGTCTTGCAAGACAAATTAGATGAAAAACTTGAAGGCAATAACCCTCCGGACGTTACCACGCTTGATCAGATCGTGGAAGGATAGGCGAAATGTCGAACAAGAAAATCGTCAACGTAGCCTCTGTACCCAAACGCAGTCCATTCCGGTACCCGGGTGGGAAAACTTGGCTTGTTCCATTGGCACGCAGATGGTGGCGATCACTGGAGCGAAAGCCAAAGCTGCTAGTCGAATCATTCGCGGGAGGCGGAATCATTGGTTTAACGGCAGTTTTCGAGGGTTTTGTCGATCACGTCGTTTTGGTGGAAAAAGACCCGGAAGTAGCCGCAGTTTGGAAATGTGTTTTTTCCCCAAATTTTGGAGAACTTGCTAATCGCATTCTGGCATTCCAGGTTAGGCAAACGGACAATAAAAAAGTACCAGCGAACCCATAGTATTGATATCAATGGCATCAACGGCGGCGGAGTAGTCAAACAACTGTCCAAGACAT
>JAYVHC010000799.1:0-8298 GCA_043771575.1 Planctomycetia bacterium | reverse complement strand
TAAGACAATAGCAAACTAGCCACGGGTCTCGAAGTTGTGGTCGTTTGCTGTTTGTGGTTCGTCCAGTGCCTATTAGCTGGCCGTGAATTGTTTGGCATTTGACAGTCACCGAGCAGGTTGAGTCGTCTGCTCCGAAACCTGCGGCTAACGCCGACGTCTCACATCACGCGGACCTAAATGCACTTGATTCACAGACAAAAATGCTTCACAGCGCCCCCGCAGGTTAGAGACCACCCGGCGAACCTAAAATCCTTCCAATTTTGGGAGTGTTTCGCCGGGTGACTTGCGATTTGTGGACGGATGGCATTTCGCCAAGTGCATTCAACTTGCTCTGTGCCTCAGTTCCACTTAGTATGGGGTTGACGACTGGTAAAAAGTAGTCGGTTGCTCCCGCCATCGATGGATCGGCAGCACATCCCTTGTCGAGAACTGAGTGACACCGTGGTTTTGTCTGATATCGATCGAAGGCTATTGAACAGGTGCATTGAAGGTGCCCCCGGTGCGTGGGAGGACTTTGTTGATCGCTTCATTGCGTTGATCACCCACGTTGTCTCGGCTACTGCAGAACTTCGGCTGGGTCATGTCTCGGACCAGACTCGCGATGATGTCGTCGCTGAAGTTTTTCTGAAACTGGTTGACAAGGATTTTGCAATCCTCCGCAGATTTCGCGGGCAAAGTTCCCTTGGTACCTACCTAGTGGTGGTGGTCCGTCGCATCGCTGTTCGTCGCATTGCCAAGCTCAGCCGCGGTGCGGTCGGTCAGTTAACCGCCGACCCGGCTTCCACTACCGGTAATGGTGAAATGGCGGTTGAGAATAACGAAGAGGTTCATTCGCTGCTGTCACAGATGCCCGATGAAGAAGCGACAGCGATTCGTATGTACCATCTCGAAGATCGAACCTATCGCGACATCAGCCTGCACATTGGCATCCCAGAAAACAGCGTTGGTCCGCTGCTCTATAAAGCCCGCACTCGGCTGCGTTCCCTGCGCCAATCTTAAAAAAAAGCTGACATTTCTCGCAACCGCCGGTACAGAGAACACTAAGTTTGTTCGATGTACCGCGTGCCCAGCCGCCCGCGACAGAATGTCGATGGTCGCTCACGCGGGGCGTAGCCAACCCGGTTAAGCGATGCTCACGTTAATTGAATCTAGGCAGAAATGTGCTGGCGATCAGCGAGAAGTGACGAAAAAGTAGCTGGGGTGCATGGGGACGATCCATGGCTAAAGGAATCAGAATCAATTGACGAGTCAAAAAGCCTTTGGGAATACACCATTTTCGTTGCCAATTTCGCAAAATAGACGGAGCGAGAATTCGCTTGCCGACGCCTGCCAAGTGCCAAGTGTACCTACACTTGGCATTCTCGGATCAGGTTTTTTGTATTTAGGTTAGTCAACGTTTTAATGAATTCTGAAGATAGCGGCCCATTCGACGGAGTTTTTTTCACCAAACTTGACAACGGACCAACGCTTCGGTTTCAAAGGCCAGCCAATTCACAGGTTTATCCTCGACCTGATAGAATTCAGCCTGTTGAAATGAATTCTCATTCTTGGTCCATCGCAAAGCGGCACATTGTCAACAAGCAAATCCAGGTGGGTGAAAAGCCGCGCAAAGGGCAGGTATACCGGTAACAGCGAGCGGTGTCAAACACTTATTTAACGCATCTACCTACGCTAGTATTTGAATTGATCGCTATGCCTTGTGGTGCCCCAACACGCCGACAGATAACGCTTAGCGACGCAATATATGAGCCGTAAAGCGCTCGACCATGTTTGATTTGGATATAGAGCGTTTGTTGCCGACGTTGCCTCATTAGTCAGTAACCGATAGCGCCCTGGACGCGACGTCATCAATGAGAGTTCGGATGTCGATGATCCGGTCCTTACCCAACAATGCCGCCTCTCTTAAGGCGGGGACAGGAATATAACCACTTTTCGTGGCCTTTCGTTGAAGTTGTTCAGCAATGTTTGCGGCGAAGAACCAAGCTTCTTCAACAGTCCCATTCCCATCACCATCGAAAAGGACGACCGCAAAGTGCGTAGCGGCGAAGTGTCGTCGGACCCCTTTTAGCTTATTGCGACAATGAATGACGTTTGCCTTTCCACTAGCGGTGCGGGCAAGCTTGCATTTTACTTCGATGCGAATAGCGCCCTCTGAATGGCAAGCGAGGCAACTTGCGATTGCAATAGGTGAAGCCCCTGCCTCTTGTAACCCAATCCGAAGGTCTGAGTGTGTAGCCTCCACGTCATAGCATGGTTGAGCGTCACCTTTCTTCTCACCATGAAACGCTTGCGCGACTAGGATCTCCCCGTACTGCTCTACATTCAGACGGAATTTCTTGAAGTAGGCGCGATGCGTCCATGAGGTAGTAATAGTCAGCTCATCAGTCGGCATTGTGTAGTCCCTATTTCGCGTAAAGTCATTCTGTGGGGGAGGTTAACCATATTCGCTCGGAGCACGGTGAAAACCCTCGATCGGATTCTCGCCAATAAATCCAAATGGAAAATTCCGGAAAAAATCCGTCAAACCAAATATTCACTGAGCCGCAACAGGTGGTTTGCCAAGTGAAAAAGCGAAGTCGGCGGCTTCTGTGAACGTTTTGCTATTTGCAATCTAAGGGCGGGCACGCGTAGCTAGGTTCTTTCTCAAAACACTGGTTCGCAAACGGCAAGTTCATAAAGTGCAGCCGACTCTCTCGATCGGTGTGACGGAGTATACCCTTGTACTTGTAGTTCCTGCCAATCCTGCTCTATCCCATGGACGATGCGATTTGCAGTTTTTGAAACGGCTGAAATTTCGAAAGGTGACGTTGGCAGGATCTGAGTCCGCTGGATACCAGACTCAGATTGTGGAATTGAGGGCCGAGGAATCGGATCAACGCACTAGGGGAGTCCACTGTTCAGGGTCAAATTCAACTAGAAAAACTTCTGCCATTTTCGAGTCCCATTTTTCATTTAAATGCAAATTGTCAGTGAGCGCCTAAGGGGCCAGCGCGAGGCGCTTCAAAAGGGGCCAGTTCGACAGGAAAGGCAGCGGTAATTATGCTTGCGGGTTTCGTTTGAAACCTTCTTTCGGAGTCAGACCATGCTCCTCCAGTAGGTTTTCCAAAACACTGTCGAGTCGCGAGTCGCTGTCTGCACAGACACCGAGCATCTTGATGCAGATTTGGGTCGTGGTGTCAGTCTCTTGACTCGATCTTTGAGCTGATCCCGCCGCTTCGCACTGTTGAAGAAGAACTCGTGACAGTTCACGATTGGGCGGAACTCATATGGCAGTTCCAGCTCAGTAAGCCACAGAGACGCTTTGTCAGTACGGAAATAGGTGTGGGCAAGCTGGATATCGAGCAGCCAGTTGTCGCGATCAGCAGGCTGAACGCCAGATTTGAACACCAAGAACTTCTGCGTCGGCTGCTCGCGAAGCAAGCGGTACTTCAGGCCGAACTCATTGTTCGCAATCTCGACCTTCTCGACCTCTGCCAAATCGATTGCATCAAAGTCACTGCGAAGCGATTCCTCCTCGTCGTACCAAAAGACGATGCGATGCTTATGGAACAGCCGTTCCAATGCATTTTGGATTCTCGATTTTGGATGGGGGATTTTGCATTAAGTCTACTGTTACTCCGATCAGGTCGAAGGTAACCGGAGAAACTCTCGTTGTTCATTTATGTAGCCTGCCAGAAGCTTCATTTTTGGAAGCACTGAATCTTTGTCTTGGGTGTAGTTGTCGGAGTTAATGCCCGGCATAACGACGTGACCTAAGACGATTGGCTCGTCATGGTCATCATCTAGGTGGACATCCAGGTTGAGAGATTTAAGAAATGCGATTGGGATCCTTACGATTCCGTACTTGTCTCGTTTGGCTTCATCGGTCTTGGAAAGAACGTGGTTGTGGTCCGCGACGCAAGCTTGGCGGTAGAAGCTAATTCCTGTTGTGTCTGGGAATCTACCCGTAAGTTGAGGCTTAAATGCGTAAGGATTAATTCTCGGCGGATCTAGAGACATAAAGTTGTCTGTATGAACTCGTCGCAAAACCCATTCATCATCGGTAATCGGGGCTTCTTGGTCCTTCATACAAAGTAATCCCCGCAGCGCCGTACCAATTAGACAATCGGCGTAAAGGGACTGAACTCAGTCGACTCAGCTCGCTTGGCTCCGGGGCGAATCTTGCGAAACGTGCAGCGAAGATACCGGTCGATTTCCACCTCCGAGTACTCGACACATTCATGCCAGATGAAGATTACGTGACCTTCTTCGGTTGCAATGCACTGAGTGGGGGCAGGTTGCAAGTTAGCTCGCAGCATTTTGGCGACCAGAAACGCCATCGAAAGTACATCCTCGCTCAATGGCTCTGCACCTTCATCATTCCAGTCATGGTCGTATGAACGAATCTCACGAAGCTTGGCAAAGCAACGCTCCCATTGCTCACGGTCAAATGTATCCGAAAAATAAGCCGTACTTGTGGCGATGTTTCTTGGATTCGCCTTATACTGCTCGCGTCCCATTAATGCTGCTTGATTGGATTCAAGAACTGTGCTCATTGCTTCTGGTTCCACATTGTTTTGATTTTAGGATCGACCATGGCCAAAAATTCACGGACAGAAACTAAATGCCCTAGATCCAGACCTTCCCGAAGCGACGCAACTCCTTGGCCACCAATTGGACCTCTGGCGGTTAGATTCAACAGTAGTGATGGACGGGCAGATTCCGTTAAATAGCCAACCTGAGCGTTGACATGCAATCGCCCTTTCTTCGGCTTAATCTCATAGCTCCATTCGGCAGCACGATGTTCAAGCGATAATTCGGACTGAGTCGTCGTGGAAAGTGTTCCAAACAAGCCAGGCAGAATGCGTTGCCAGTCGGCCGGACTTTGCCACAACTCATCTTGTGGGAAGGAATCGACATAGGTGATTTCCCATTGGTTGAGTTGTAATTCGCCTAGCTTGTGCTCCGCCACAAATGCTTCGAGGAATGCAAACCGCTTCTCGAACTCACCGATCAGAACTTTGTAGCTGGGATACTTGACCTCATCGCCACTCGTCCGCTTACGCCAGTTCAAAAGCAAGCGAGTGTCTTGCAGTTGAATCATTCGATCACGTTCGGCATTCTGAAGCGTGAAACGTCCAGGCTGAAACCCCGGTTGCAACTTAAACTGCAGGTTTCGAGCCATTCTCCATCGAGGAGCATCGAACAATTCGAACTTTGGGTCCAAAGGAGGTTCCTCGCCTGCGATTGGCCATTCTTCTCGTCCCAATCGCTCCCAGAACAATCCAAAGTGCCCAGTGGTAAAGTTCTCAAGCGGCGCAAACTGAGCTCCTAGTACGAACTCAACGATCGGCGGCTTGGCAAAGTCAGGTGTTTGCTCCATTGCACTCAAAGGTGATTCCTTGTGACTTTCCAATAAACTCTCGGTTCCATTGTACCCTTTCCTACCCTGCCGTGGCACCATCAGTTACGCAAGCAAATCTACGGTTCGAACCACATTTGCAATCCAAAATCGAAAATCGAAAATCACTAGTCTTTCTTCGCGTCTAGACCGGGGATCTTGCGGAGGACGGAGCCGAAGAAGGGATAGTGTCGCGGAAGTCGCGTAGGCACTCGAGAACCTTTCCGACCGTTTCGGGGCGGTAGGCACTTCAAACGCTGGGAGATCTCTTGCAATTTGCGTTTCGCAGTACTAGGCGTGCGGCTTTGAAGCAGATTCTTTTCTTCAATCTCAATGAATGTCGTATTCCAGTCGTGATCGTTCCTCAAAAGGGCTTCTCCAACAACGATTGATTCGTTGTACAGAAGTCCTCCCGCGGTAAACGAAAGCGCGAACTTGGTTTTGCTCATGCACGTGTCCATTGAACTCAGGTCGAATCTCTCACATTTGGACGGAAATAAAGGGAAATAACGCGGTTTACATCTTGCCGATTCTGCCGTTGAACTTGGCTGCTGTGGTCGGTTCAGCAGCTTTCTGAAGTTCTCAGCCGTAACCGACTGATCGCCTTAGGTATTGCGATGCGCCCGCATCACTTTCGCCGGTGGCTTTACGAAGCCAACCCCAAAGTTTGCAGAGCGATCAAGAATCCCGTTTGCGTAACCAAATTTGAAAATGGACTTAACGAGTCCGATAGTCTTACCGCGAGTCTGCGGCGATTCATTACGCTCGTTGATTTCCGCAAGCACATTTGTGTACCGCCAAGTGTACAGTTTTGTAATTTAGCGGGCGGCTGGTCAGAAAAGCCAAGAAAAACAAGGGAAAAAGCAAGCTGGGGTGCATGGGGACGATCCATGGCTAAAGGAATCAGAATCCTTCGTGCTACCAATTACACCACACCCCAGTCTTTTTTTCGCAGTTCGACATTTGGCCGAACCGGGCAAGCCATCGAGCGCTCGCCTTATCGCACTCCGCCCCGGAGAATTGCAGGGAAGTACTTTCCCTAATGATTGCTGTTTAGCGTAGCACGGTCAAGTACGGGCTAGCAGGACGGTTTTCCGTATTCCTGTGGGAGCCGTCCCCATTGCAAACGCGGCCTAGCGGGTCGAAACGCGGGCCACAGTTGCCCGTTGCTGGGCTGGGCTGAGCCTTTTTGCGGAACTTGGGGCCACAGGAGCTGGCGTAGGGGCCGTGGCCGCAGGAGCGGGACTGCCGGAGTGTCCTGGAGCAATCGTTGTGTGAACGCCTGTGGGGGAATGCGAGCCGCCACAACTGCATGACTGGGTGGGAAGAGTGCTGCCAGCCACGGTCACTGCACCGCCGCCACCGCAGCTCGAGCAACCACCGTCGCAGCCCGTATCGCATCCGGTACTGCAACCACGACCGGCATCGTAAGGTGTGCCCCAAAGTAACCGCAGCAACGTTCGCAGAGGACGACGTGATCCGCAACTCTTGCAGCCCGAATTGCAATATCCGCAATCGTCTATACAAGGAGGTTCACTCACCCATTCGTCGACATAGGTTTCGCCGCACCCGCCCCGGCAGCTGGCCAAGCCCAATAGCCGACCGGATCCGCAACCGCCACCTGGGGAACTGGAACAAGAGGAGTAACTACTACAGGTTTGCATGCCCTGAGTGCAGCAACAGCCGGTACCGACAAGTGTCATCAAACAAGTTAAAATCCAGCTTGCGCGAAAATACAATGCCATCTTCTTGCCTCCGTTGCAGCCCCGCGAATCGTTCTGAAACAATTGAAAGCGAACCTGCTTCCAGATTCCCTATGCAAAACCGGGCTATTGTTTCGTAAAAGTCTTATCGACCGGCAAACTCGACATATCCAGAAAATCTTACCAGCTCGATGAACTGCTCGATCACGTGCGACTTTTTTAGCTGACAAAGGGAAATCTTGGTTGGACGAAGCAGTAGGAATCCAGCGATAGCATAGCCCCCAAAAGCCAGCTCGAAGCGTACACCCCATTTTGCAAATACGACCGAAAGAAGTTGAAGATGGCTATCAATCGCGCAGTGCGTGAAGATTTAATGCGCGACGCCACGGCTTACACACGGCGATTGATGCTGCGATCAGCTCAACCCGACGAGAGGATCTTCGTTGGATTGAGGCAACAGGGCGGTTGGAGCATCTACTTTGGTGAAGACCCTGTTTACCAATTCAACGATCAATGCAAAGTGCGGCGAGTTCATTTTGCGAATCAAAATTATGCCGCAACTGACGGAAAACTCTATTGGCTACAGCGAAATCGATTGGGCGGGCGTGTAGAAATCCAAAGAACTTATTCAGCGGACACCGAACGGCGAATGCTGTTAGATTGTCTCAATCGCTTGCAGGAGTTAGCAGCAGGGATGCTGTCGAATAGCGTCGAAATAGTCGAGCGCTTGCCCGTCGATGACCGAGAACTCGTCGAAGACGTAGCTAAAATGATTCGCAAGACGGTTCAGCATCTTGAAATCGCCAACGTCGCCAGCGCGTGATGGAATGGCGTTTTTGGGTTTTTTTAAGGTATTCCGACGAGACTGTGAATGAAATGTGGTCGAGTCGCTCCGCGACCCGAATGCGCTTACGAAAATGAAGGCCGATAGTCAGACTACGGCTCCGAGTTGCGGTGCCACTCGGCCACGTTTCCCGCGTGCCAACGGGCCGCGTGCGAGTGTATCGATGGTCGATCACGCGGGGCGTTGCCCACGCGGTTAAACGATGGCTCGCATTGAACTTAGGAAGGCATGGGCTGGCGATCGGCGTGAAGTGTCGAAAAACTATGGTTTTCCGTTAGGCAAACGGACAATAAAAAAGTACCAGCGAACCCATAGTATTGATATCAATGGCATCAACGGCGGCGGAGTAGTCAAACAACTGTCCAAGACAT
>JAYVHC010000798.1:0-2902 GCA_043771575.1 Planctomycetia bacterium | reverse complement strand
TTGCATTGGCACGTTCGGTAATTCGACCAGGGTTTTGCGAAACTCGGTCAGTTGCAGGGAGTCACTTTGAGGCGGCATCCAAGTTCCGTCCGCAACCATGAGGCTGTCTTCACGATAAAGTTGCTCAATGAAGTTCTTGCGAACTTGTGGCCCAAGACTGGCTGCGAGGGGATAGCACCAGGCGGTGCCCGGCGAAGGTGTTTGGGTACTTCCGTGAGCGGCTGAGCCAAGCAGTTTGTTCGCTTCCGGAATGAGGATGCCTGTTGGGCGCTGCAATTGCACGGTGCCACTACTGTTACCTAAACTTCCATAAACCATTCCTGCGTCGCTGGCAGCGCGGCTAAGCCAAGCGCGTTCGAGGTCGCTGCCCAGCGTGCATTCGGATTGTCCGCGCAGGATCGCAACATGTTGTTGCTGCTTCAGCCAAGCGGTGTCGAGGCCAGCGGCCAGCATGACGTCGCTCAAATTGCGTGACGCAGCTACAGCATCGATGTAATCATGCTGCGAAGGTTGTCGTTGCCAAAGGGGGATTGGGTTGAGCAGCAGTTTCGCATCCGCTTTTGCATTTTGAACTGCATCTGCCAGCCGAATGTAAAAAATGGATAACTCACGCGCTCGCCAATTCAGGAATGCCAAGCGTAAGGCACCTTGCATCGACGTCGACACAGGTTCGCGAAGTAGCAACTTCGACTGCGTTGCAGCTTCAAATTTCTGCAGCGTCAACTCATCATATCCCCAGCGGTCACCAGCGAAGACTAAGTGCGACCCTTCATCTAAATCGAATGTCAGACCCTTGAAACAAGGGTGCGATGCATAGCGATTACTCACGTCTCGAATGATCTGCTCCAGTTCAGATTGAACTTTCGGATGCAAGGGGTTATATAAAACACGTCGATTGCTTGCATCGGAGTCAAATTGCCATGCCTTGCCTTCAAAATCTACTTGATACATTCCCGCGACTTGGGTTTCATCCGCTTCCCACTTTGCCAAGCCTGGTAAATGGCTATTGAGATCCAGCGTCAACATCAATTTCAACCCCGCTCGATCAAGATGATTGCAGAGCAATTCAACGAAATCCTTGATTTCCGGGGACCGGCCATCCGAATAGAACGTACCGCTATCGAAGCGAGCAGTAGCTGCCAGTCTCGCAAGCGGCAGCACGGACCCGCCGTCACCAGCGACGTTGAGTATCAACGTGTTGTAGCCAGCGTTTTGCATGTACTGAGTCAGCCGTTCGGCAGATTGCTGCCAGGTTAACCAACTGTCGAGAGCACGTTTAGTTAGCGGGTCAATGTTTCGCTGAGCTCCAAACGCATCCGCCATCAATGGCTTAGTTAAGTAGAGCGCGACCATCCGCTTCGAGTCATTGCTTTCTGCTTGACTGACGTGCGCTCGAACAGCGTTCGGAGGTGCGACAGGTTCCAGTTGGCCGACCTCAAGCTGCAACTCGCCAAACGCAGCTTCTTCAGTCGAAGAAGCGTTCAACATCAGCAGCACAGGCTGTAGTGAGCGGGGCCAGAACACAATTTCATGGTCGGCCCAAAGACCCGCGCTCTTCACCTGCGAAGCAACCTGTCGCTCACCTAATACGATCGCAGAGTCAACGTTCAAGGTCGTAGGTTCTCCGCTGACATGGTAGTCACGCACGCTGATTACGAGTTGCTGAGCGCGATCGCGCGGCACACGTACTCGCAATCGATGCGGCTGGCCCAGATGTTCGATCGCTAACGGATACGCTTGCCAACTTTTAGGGCCCAGCGTCCGACAGTCTTGATCTCCCACTTTGCGGCTCGATTGCAATCCATAATTGACCAAACGTTTGCTGTGTTCAGAAAAGGCAGGCAACTGAACAAAGGGCTGAGTTGATCCGAGCGTTGAGAACCATGTTTTGGCACTCCACCACTGCGAATTCAGCGGCTGAATCGTCGCGATCGGTGTCCAGTACTCAATACGATTTGGTTTAGCCTTGTAATCGAACACGACCAAATCAACGCGTCGTTTTTGAGAGTGCGTGGAACTAACGAATGATTGCAGGAAGCGTTTGCGGTTTAGTATAAATTCGATCGCGTAACTGCTTTCAAATTGCGGTAATGGCACTTCGAGCGCAAAGGTCTCGAAGTTGCCAAGCTGGTCTATCGTTACCGTTTGCTCTTGCTCAGAAACGATCGCATCCCCTTTGGCTTGGTCCAAGAGTTTGATCAGCAAATGATATTCACCAGCTGGCAAACCACAGCGATAGCCACTAAGGGCTCCATGCCAAGTGGAATCGACTTGGAAGATACTCTGCGGCAGACGAGGGCGGACGCGCAAGCGATCCTGCATCTGGCGTTCGACCGCAATGCGGTTCCCTTGCTCGTCGAGTTTGCGTAGCCAACGCTCTATCAGTATTTCACCTAAGACAAACGAATGCTCGACAGGTTGGTTCAATGTTGGATGAACAAATTGCATTGTGACACGACTGGTAGCGGTACCTTCGATCATCACATCGGCACCGCCAAAAGTGCTCGCGCTGTGCCCAACCACCTTAAGCGTCGAATTACCCGTACTACTGATGGACCCGATTGAATCCGCTTGAAGGCTCAAGTTTCGAACTAGTTTTATTGAACCGTTGTCAATGAAGATATTGCCTTGGTAAGCGCGCGGGGCACCTCCACCCCACACGATTCTCAATTCAAATGCTAGTTTCTCAGACGCAGCCACATGGGCGATAATTCCTGCAGCTGTGTCACTTGCAGAGGCCATGGGTTCTGCAGCCGGCCTGGTTTCTGCGCCTACGCCGCTCTGTTGAGCGAGTGCCGCACTTGTTACTACAGTCAGTACCATTGCCAGCGCAGCAATCCACTCCCACCGCCAGCGCTTGCAAAAAGCAAACGGCGATTCTTGACTTCGGACGTGCGGACTT
>JAYVHC010000797.1:0-2398 GCA_043771575.1 Planctomycetia bacterium | reverse complement strand
CCATGCGATCGGAATTGACCCCCATTGAATCCAAGCTGCATACACAATTGCAATTCATACCTGTTCCGTTCGGCAACCTGCCGACTCGAGAACAGATCGAACAAGATCTCAAGTCCGATAATCAATACCTGAGCGCTCGCGCCCAGTCGCTGTTGCAGACGCTCGACGCAGGCGCCGCACTTCCCAATACCTATCCTTATCCAGTCGCCTCTTGGCGTCTTGGTGAAACACTCGATTGGGTTGCACTGGGTGGCGAAGTGGTTGTGGATTACGCGATTGCGATTAAGTCACGTCCCACCGCCAAACGCGCAACTTGGGTTACCGCCTACGCGAACGACGTCATGGCATACATTCCTTCGCGGCGCGTACTGGCTGAAGGCGGCTACGAAGGTGGCGGCGCCATGGTGTACTACGGTCTGCCAACCGTCTGGGCACCTGAAATCGAACCGATGATTTTGGATGAAGTCAGTCGTCAGTTGGCTCAGCCGTAGCTGAGTTTTCGTGGTTTTCTTAGGGTGGGTCGAGTCTTTGAGACCCACCTATAAATCAACCGACCAAATACCGTCGAACACCGGTGGGTCTGGTACCTCGACCCACCCTACGTCTACGTGGGCAGCGATTCCGAGACTAGACGAGCGTGGTCGCAGAGTGCCTGGGCTGCGGCGACACTCGGGGCTTCAGCGATGAAGCGGACGATCGGTTCGGTATTGCTGCCACGCACGAGCAGCCACCGATCGGGCCAGTCCAAACGCAGGCCGTCTAGTCGACTGGCAGCGGCGTCTCGCATCTGAGCCGTCAGCGCGTCGAGCAATTTGGGTAAGCGACTGGCGTCGAGCGTTGCTTTGTCTTTGACCATCGCCAGTGGCGGGAGCGAGGCCACGATTTGGCTGATCGATTGCTGGCTGGTTGTGAGCAATTGAAGGATGCGAGCCATACCGACGAAACTGTCGCGTACATAGCCGACTTGTGGATCAATTGGCCCGCCGCTCCCTTCGCCGCCGAAGATTGCTTTTTCAGCGATCATCAAGTCAGCGACGTTGGCTTCGCCGACCGCTGATCGCAACAACTTGGAATGGTGCTGAGCGGCAATGTGCTGTGAGAGGCTGCTACTTGCGCAATTCGTAACGATCGTTCCCGAGCGGCTTGGTAGGGCTTGCAGCAAACAGAGCGCAAGAGTCATCTCTTCGCCAATGTATTGACCGCGTTCATCAATGACCGCCAGTCGATCGGCATCGGGATCTTGGCAGAAACCGACATCGAATCCACCGCTGCGAACCAGTTCGCAAACGCCTTGGAGATTTTCTGCAAGCGGTTCCGGTTTGTGTTCGAATTGACCGTCGGGTGTGTCGCCCATTAGCGTCATATCACAGCCGAGCGCTTCCAGCAACTTGCGGCCCAGCAGACTTCCCGCGCCATGATTGCTGTCGAGCAGAACTTTGAACTTGCGATCACGAACTTGCGGTGGGTCAATGGTCTTCAAAACTAAATTCAGGTGGGCAGTGTGCGGGTCAGCCAGTCGCTCGAGTTTCCCGATGGAGTCAACGCCAACCCACTTTGCTTCGCCGGCCAGGTAACCCGCCAGCACTTTCTCGCCAGCCGACTTGGTAAGAATGCGCCCATCGCTGCCGAACAGTTTAAGGCCGTTGTACTCTTTCGGATTGTGGCTAGCCGAAATCTGCACGCCCGCCACCGCCTTCTGCTCGCGAACTTGGATGCCGACTGTGGGCGTCGAAGCCGCGTCTAGATCGATTACATCCAAGCCATGTGCGGCCAGCGTCGCGCTCACCGCGGCTGCTAACATGCGCCCGCTTGAGCGACCATCACGCGATATGACCACTTTCCCTGGAGGCAATGTCGCGGCGAGCGCGGCGATATAACGCGTGGCCACCAGCGGTGTCAATTGATCTGGAATGGTGCCTCGCAAACCGCTGACGCTGATAATGGGTTCGCTCACAGATGATCCCCTCGAGAATTGACTTGCCTATTGAGTTGAAGTGCATCAAGTTATAGTCGCAGACCAGCGGTTTTTCGAGCCGGGCGATATTCACCACCCATAGGTCGCATCTGGCGGTTCTGGCGGATACGACCGGGCCACGATTTCCCTGCCGCTAGGCGTGTTTACGGCGATTGAATACAATCCGCGTTCCAAAACTCACTTTTGAGAGAAGCTGAATTTCCAGTGAAATCAACAGTTTTCGCAATAGACGTTCGAAACAATCGCAGAGATTAGCATGAACCTACAACAAGCACTTGCAGCAGCCAAACAAGCCACGGACTCGGGTAAGCTAACCGCTCCGGCGCTAGTTAATATCACTGCCTGGCTGACGGAGGATCGCTATCGAAGCTATCAATCGCAGATCGTTGATCACATCGCGGCCAACGACTGGAAGAAGCTGGA
>JAYVHC010000796.1:0-6743 GCA_043771575.1 Planctomycetia bacterium | reverse complement strand
TCCTCACCTGGCTTGTGGTAAAGAAAGATGAGCAAGTTTGGCAAGTTAGGGCTACCCCGATTTTTTGCACCTAGAATCCGTTAGTGTCAGGAAATTTGAAATTTGAAATTTGAGATCTGACATTTGAGATCTGAGATCTGACATTTGAAATCTGAGATCTGAGACGACACCTGAAAAGCAGTCCAACATGCAAAAACCACACAGTCGACTTTCACGCCGCGGGCTCATTCAACTGGGTGGCGCTAGTTGGATGGGCTTGAATCTGGGCGGATTATGGCATGCGCAGTCGGCTCATGCAGCGGGTGTGCTTACTAAGAAGCCAATTCGAGCTTGTATATTGATTTTTTATTATGGTGGCCCGAGTCATCTTGATACTTATGATTTAAAGCCAAATGCGACTGCGGAGATTCGCGGGACGTTCAAACCGATTGCGACTGCTGTGCCTGGGCTGCAGATCTGCGAACACTTGCCGCAGATGGCGAACGTGATGGACAAAGTCGCCTTGATCCACAGTGTTCACCATCGGGCGACGCTGCACGATTCGGCTTCGATTCACGCGCTCACTGGTCGGCCGTTGGATGGCGCGGATCGGGAACTGTTCGCGCCGCTACCGCAGTTTTATCCGAGTTTTGGAAGCGCGTATGCGTATTTTAATCGAGAGCGCGAATGCGAAGTTCCGTTTGCGTCGCTGCCCTACGTTTTTCAGAATGTTGTTCCCACGCCTTGTCAGGGAGGCGGCTTTTTGGGTCACGCTTACGATCCCCTGTTGATTGACGTTGACCCAACAGCGAAGAATTATCCGGTGGAATCGCTGCGACTTAAGGATGGGCTCGGGCTGGATCGGTTGGCACAGCGAAAGCGTTTGCTCAGTTCGTTGGGTAGTACGGTACACGTCGCGAATACCATGAGCGATTTTTATGATAAGGCGTATCGCTTGATGGAGTCCAAAGCGATTCGTCGGGCAATGGATATCACGCAGGAGTCGACGGAGACTCGCGAGCGATATGGATTTGGCGAACCCAGCGCTGCGCGCGGTGAAGTAAACGGTGGTGGCGGCGAGATGGGGTTGGCGCGGGAAATGCGGGGGCAGAATTTGCTGATGGCGCGGCGCTTGGTCGAAGCCGGCGTTCCCTTCGTCAACGTTTATGATTGTAAACAGCAAGGGCAGAATTGGGATGCTCATGTCAATTGCGAAAGTCAGCATAAGAATTTTCTACTGCCGCTGGCCGATCAATCGCTTTCGGCGCTCATTGAAGATCTGGACCGAAGCGGCTTGCTCGATTCAACTTTGATAGTGGCGACAGGCGAATTCGGTCGGACTCCACGAATCAACCCGCAAGGTGGTCGCGACCATTGGCCGCATTGCTATACGGTTTTGATGGCCGGTGGCGGAGTGCAAGGCGGAGCCAGCTTTGGTTCGAGCGATCGCCATGGCGAATACCCTGCCACGGATCCTGTCACGCCAGGTGACATTGCAGCCACCATTTTCTGGCGCTTCGGCCTGGACCACGCCGCTGAGATTCGTGACCCAACCGGCCGACCTCATCGGCTTACGACCGGCGAGCCGATTGCTCAATTGTTTTGAGTTCGAGTGGGTTCGGCACGCGAGCGAATTGGAGTCGTCTGTCGCGGATGGTTCTGCCGCGTTAAAACAGTAGTCTATGGTGGTGCGGCAAGTTCGGTAACTGATGACTGAAGGCTTCTGATGCTTAATTTACAAAGCGTTTCTCAGCAACGTTGGTTAACTCAAGTCGACCAGTCGCTCGATGAAATACTGGTCGATCATGCGCACTGCGAATACAAGGCGGCCGCAAATGCGATGAGCATTATGGGGGCCTACATCGAGAATGAAGAGATTTGCCGCGAGATGACCGAGATCATCGAAGAAGAGCTGGAGCATTTTTATTTGGTGTTGGCGCTGTTGAAGCGTCGTGGCATCGAATTTCGCAACCAGCCAGCGGGGCACTATGGCCGCGAGCTGAACAGTCTCGTGCGTGCGCGGGGCGCAGAACGCGCCGTGGATCGAATGCTCGTGGCAAGTCTAATTGAGGCGCGGAGCTGCGAACGCTTCAGCCTACTGGCTGATCATGTGCAAGATGAGGAGCTTTCGGTATTCTATCGCTCGCTATTCGAATCCGAAGCTCGGCACCATACGACCTATGTGCGCATGGCCAAACACTTTGCACCGGACGATGTGGTCAAGAAGCGACTCGAGGAATTGTCCTCGCTTGAGACCGAAATCATTGGCAAAGGCAACTCACTGCCGAGGATGCACAGTTGATCACGGCTGAATTCTAAGCGATTACTTGCAACTAACTGACCCATTAGAAAATCTACGATGCTTGAAGCCATCCCTGAGTCGCAATCCATTCTCCCGGAATATTTACAGTCGTATGCAGCCGAAGTTGATCAGCTGCGGCGTGTCGGCAACATTTTCTGGCAACGCGGATGGTCGTTGGGAACCAGTAGCAATTACAGTGTCGTCGTGAATCGCAATCCCATACAGTTGCTTGTTACCGCCAGCGGCAAGGACAAAGGACGACTCACGCGAGAAGACTTTGTGCTTGTCGATAGCGAAGGGAAATCGCTCCGCCAGGACCAACCGAAATCGTCGGCGGAAACACTGCTTCACTGTGTCGCGGCTAAGCAAGAAAACGTGGGCGCGATTCTGCATACGCACAGTGTTTGGTCGACCATTCTCTCAGAGCGGTTCGCGGGGCTTGGCGGCCTGATGCTTGAAGGCTTTGAGATGCTCAAGGGTCTGAGCGGGGTGACGACACACGAACATCGCGAATGGTTGCCCATCTTTGAGAACACTCAGGACATTCCTGTGCTAGCCGAACAAGTCAGTTTGGCGATGGAGGCCTCAGACAAACCGCTTACGCACGGATACCTCATCCGTCGCCACGGCATCTACACTTGGGGCAGCGACCTAGACGAAGCAACACGACAGATTGAAATTCTCGAGTTTCTGCTTGAGTGCATTGGTCGCCAAATCGGGATGAGTTAGTGCGGCGTTAACTCAGCGGTTGCCAAGTTCCCAATCGAGGCCGAGGTCAAGGTTGACGCCGGAGTGAGTTAGGGCACCCACGCTGATACGGTCGACGCCGGTTTCGGCGATTTCTCGAAGTGTGCTAAGTCGCACGCCGCCGGAGGCTTCGAGTTGCACCGATGGATTGATTGCGTTGCGGCGTGCCAAGGCTTCACGAAGCTGGTCGGTGGACATGTTGTCTAGCAACACGATGTCTGGATTGGCCAGAAGCGCATCCTCGAGTTGAGCGAGCGAGTCCACTTCAATTTCGACGATGGCGTCGGTTGGCGCGTCGGGCTGCTGAGCAAGAAAATCTCGCGCGCGGCGGATCGCTTGGCTGGGACTGAGTAATGTGCCTGTCATACGCGCGTGGCACGCGAGGTGATTGTCTTTGATGAGAATCGCGTCATATAAACCCATGCGATGATTCTTGCCGCCACCGCATGCCACCGCATACTTCTCGAGCCTGCGCCAACCGGGCGTGGTCTTGCGAGTGTCATATAGTCTGGTAGGCAGATCAGCGATCAATCGCACATGCTCGGCCGTCCAGCTGGCGATACCGCACAAACGTCCGAGAAAGTTCAAAAAAGTTCGCTCGCATGTCAGTACGTCGCGGGCATCCCCCGTCAACGTCGCCAGGCAATCGCCTTTTTGAAAATTCTTGCCGTCAGCGGTATGCAAGGTGATGCTGACGCTGGCCTGCAAGGTTTGTTCGATCCACGCGAGCAAGTCAAGGCCAGCAGCCACGCCCGCTTGGCGAGCAACGATATGCGCGCAGGCCGGCAAACCTGGTGGCACGACGGCGATGGTGGTCAGATCCATGCCGCGTGCAAGATCCTCACGAATCGCGAGCCGCACGAGTTGCTCTAAGTCGTCTTTTAGAAAGATGTCGCGAGTCTGCTGACCGTAGTCGCGGCCTGATTCAAGCATTTGCGTGGGCCTATGGGCTCTTGGGACAAAAAGCGATTTAACGTGTCCCATTACATTAGCTTAGATAAGAGAAGTCCGCAGGTCGCCTTGAGCTCGATAGCCGCGTCGCGTACGCTTAGGGGTTGGCCTTTGTGGACACTCATTCGGCGGTACTTGCATGGCTGATCAGAATTCAACAAGCAAATTGCTAAGTGCTGGACAGGGGGCCGCTGGACGGGGGGCCGCTGTTCGGGCGCGTGGTTGGATTATGACTTTGGTGATCGTTGGACTATGGATCGGGGTGGCGCAACTTTGGCGGCGTGGCGAACCGCAACGGCCGATTACAGCAGCTGAATACTGGGTTGACATCAACCGGGCGAATGAAATGGACTTGTTGAATCTACCTGAGGTGGGACCGACTTTGGCAGGGAACATCCTGTCGTACCGCAAGCAACATGGCGATTTTCGTTCACTCTCTGACGTTGGCGACGTTCCGGGTGTGGGGCCGCAGACGCTCAAACAACTCGCTCCCTTTCTCACGTTCACTCCATCGCGGGCTACCGCCGATTGATACGCAACTAACGGCACTACACCGAGAACGGAATACACCTTAAGTTATGTCTAGCGACGCAAAAGCCGAGGCTGAGTTCGACTTGGTTAGTAATTTCGCGCCGGCCGGAGACCAGCCCCAGGCGATCGAGAGGCTGGTCAGCCGCTTGCGTGAAAACGTGAAGCATCAGGTTCTGATGGGTGTTACAGGCTCGGGTAAAACCTTCACGATGGCGAACGTTATCCAGCAGATGAAGCGTCCAACCCTGGTGCTCAGTCACAATAAAACGCTGGCGGCGCAGCTCTATTCTGAGTTTCGCGATTTCTTTCCGAACAACGCCGTGCATTACTTCGTCAGCTACTACGACTATTACCAACCGGAAGCCTACATTCCGCAGCGTGACGTATACATTGAGAAAGATGCGTCGATCAATGAAGAGATCGATCGATTGCGATTGGCGGCGACCAGCGCGTTGGTCAGTCGCAATGATGTGGTGATCGTCGCCAGCGTATCGAGCATTTACGGCTTGGGCAGCCCCGAAGATTATCGCAACATGGTGGTGCCGCTGCGAGTTGGCCAGAGTATCATCCGCGACGACGTGCTGCTCAGATTTGTCGATATTCAATATGAACGCAACGACGTGGCCTTCGAGCGCAGTCGTTTTCGCGTGCGAGGCGACTGCATTGAGCTCTGGCCATCCTACGAAGAATTCGCTTATCGCATCGAACTTTGGGGTGACGACGTCGAGCAAATTTCGATTATCAATCCGCTGACCGGTGAAGTGATTTCGCGACTAGAGGAAGTCTTCATCTTTCCCGCCAAGCACTTTGTGACACCCGAGAGTCGCATTGAGAGCGCCATCAAACTGATTCGGCAAGAGTTGGAAGAACAATTAAAGAAGTTTGAGTCCGAGAGCAAGTTGCTGGAAGCGCAACGGCTGAACGCGCGGACTCGATTTGACCTTGAGATGTTGCAGGAAGTGGGTCATTGTCCAGGTGTGGAAAACTACTCGCGGCCACTATCGGGCAAGCCGCCTGGAGCGGCTCCAGATACGCTGTATGACTTTTTCCCAGACGATTTCCTCTTGTTGGTAGACGAATCGCACGTGACGGTCCCGCAGGTGCGGGCGATGTTTGCTGGCGATCAGAGTCGCAAGAACACCTTAGTCAGTCACGGATTTCGGCTGCCAAGTGCGCTAGACAACAGGCCGCTGAAGTTTGAAGAATGGGAAGCAAAGACGCATCAAGTGATCTTTGTTTCGGCTACGCCGAGTGACTACGAGTTGACGAAAACCGGCGGCGAAGTCGTCGAGCAGATCATTCGCCCAACGGGATTGTTGGATCCGATTATTGAAGTCGTGGCAGCTCGAGGGCAGGTCGCACACTTGCTCGAACAGGTACGAGAGCGTGCCAAATTAGGGGAGCGAACCTTGATCACGGCTTTGACCAAAAGGTTAGCCGAAGACTTGGCGGGATACTTGACGGAGCAGAATGTTCGGTGCCGTTGGTTGCACAGCGAACTGGACGCTTTCGAGCGTGTCGAGCTGCTACATGATTTGCGGCAAGGTCGATTTGACGTTCTGGTTGGTGTCAATTTGCTTAGGGAAGGGCTAGATTTGCCAGAAGTATCTCTCGTGGCGATACTCGATGCTGATAAAGAGGGGTTTTTAAGAAGCGAGACTTCGCTCATTCAGACGATCGGTCGGGCTGCTAGAAATGTAAATTCCAAGGTAATTCTCTATGCCGACAGGATCACGCGCTCCATGCGCGCGGCTATCGACGAGACGCTGCGTCGTCGTAAATTGCAGGAGCAGTACAACCTTGAACATGGGATTACACCTGAGACGGTTAAACGGGCTATCAAGTCGGGCATCGAAACCGCCGCGCAGGCGCACCAGAAAGCTCGTGGCATGATCCGCGGCGTAGCAAGCGAACAAGTAGTTACCGACGAGTACCTTGAGTTACTGGAAAAGGAAATGCTGCAGGCGGCCGAGGATCTCGAGTTTGAACGCGCGGCCTCGCTCAGAGATCGTATTGGTGAGCTGCGTTCGCAGATTGGGGAAGTCGTTAGCGAGAGCGCGGCAAGCTACGAAAAGTCTGGCGGAGGGCGAGGAAGAAAAGGGGGCAATCGGCGCGTTCCGCGGCCTAAGAAGCATTGATTGCAAGCATTTTCGTTTAGACTAGTGGAGTTGCGGACTCGGCTTTGAGTCTAAGAGCCTGTCCGAAAAGGGGTCTGACCCTTTGGAGGCAACAC
>JAYVHC010000795.1:0-3184 GCA_043771575.1 Planctomycetia bacterium | reverse complement strand
GTAATTTACGAAAACTCACGATTGAAGAGGGCGTGATCAGTGAAGAGGGTATCGAGCATTTGACAATGCTTGCCCACCTTCAATCGGTGGATGTGCCTTCACTGCATTGGCTGCAAGTCAGCATTCGCTTGGCTGAAAGCGTCGATGACGAACAATTGCCTCAGCCGATTCGCAGCTAGCATCGGGCATGTTTTGATGCGAGCTGAGGTAGCCGAAGCGAGCTACCCTGGGTTGGATGTATCGTGCAGTCCTGCCCTGAAAGGCAACGCTGTAAAGCATTTTCGTCAGCGAATTCGTGCGCGTTTAAACTACAGGTACTTCATGGTCGCATCCGGCAGATGCGACCCACCGCAGGTCACTCCATTGCTTTCCTGGGGCGTTTTGGTCGAATCGCAATGGAATTGATGGCTCTAGTTTGGTCTAGTTGGCTCGGCGGTCCTATCGATTCGCGTGGACGACAGTTAAACTAGTGCCACTATCACTGCAAAATGGGTGCTGAAACCGGCCGCGACACTGGCACATACTCGCTGAAATTTCATTTGGACAATAATGGTAAAGAAGCAAACTAAGAAAACCATCCGACCGACCGAATTGATCAGCGGAGCGCAACGTCTAAATCGAGTCCTAGCGTCGTCCGGTTTGGGCAGCCGACGTGACGTCGAACAATTAATTGTCGAAGGACGCGTGGAGGTCGATGGCAAGACGGTTACTGATTTGGCATGCAAAGTCGATCCCAAGGAGTCGACGATTCAGGTCGATGGAATCTCGCTCAAGAAGCACCGTCCTGTTTATTTCGCGCTCAACAAACCGACTGGCGTGCTATCGACGAACTACGATCCGAGTGGGCGTATGCGAGTCGTAGATTTGGTGCCCAGCAAAGATCGGATCTTTCCAGTGGGGCGCTTGGATCGTAGCAGTGAAGGGTTGATGTTGCTCACCAACGACGGCGAGTTGGCTCAGCGACTGGCACATCCGAAATACGGCATTCAAAAAGCTTACTTTGTGGTCGTACAGGGAATCATCACTCACGAAGATCTCGCCAAACTTCGCAAGGGCGTATATTTGGCCGACGGCGTGGCGCGAATCGACGGCGCAAAGATTCGCCGCCAGCGCAAAACATGCACTGAGATTGAAATTCTATTGTCGGAGGGTAAAAACCGCGAAATTCGCCGAATTTTGGCGCGCGTAGGACATAAGGTTGTGGTACTGCGCCGGTTGGCCATCGGCCCCTTGCGACTAGCACAATTACCGGTCGGCCAGACGCGAGTCTTGACGAATACAGAAGTCGAAGCGTTGTACGCTGCGACTACCGAAGCTGCTGTCGCGGCGAAGCGTCAAGCAGAGCGTCAAGAAGCTGACGAAAAAGGAACTTCACCGCGACGCTCGTCAGCGAAAGGTACGGGTCCACGTAGCTCAGCGACTAGGGGCTCAGCAACGCAGGGTACGGGAACGAGAACGGGTTCAAATCGAAGTGGCGTGACGGGGCGGGCGAGCACTCCTCGCGGCATCGCAGCGGCTTCGGGTCGAGCACCGCGCACTAAACCTGAAAGCACTGGCTACAAAGCGGCTGGCTTTAGCGGTTCGCAAAAAACCGGAAGCGTCCTATCCTATGACGAACCCATTGCCAAAGTGCCACCCATCAAACCACGCACGAAGCGCAGCGAACGCACCGCTCAGGCTGAAGGCAACGCAACTCGCGGGGTCAAAAAAGCGGCATCGAGCGATGGGCGCAGACCGATGCGATCGAGCAAGCCGAAACCCGCGGCGGGCGGCGATCGTCGACGCGGTAAGAAGCCGCAAGGGGGATCGGGAGGGGCTCGATGACCCACTTTGCTGATTGCGCAAGCTACTGTGAAGTGCCGCTTCTGAAGAACGAAGAGTTGGCGAAAGACACTCGATTGTTACGAGTTTATGCGCCGGAGATGGCGACCAGCGTCGTTCCCGGGCAGTTCTTCATGGTAAGAGATCCTTTGAGCAACGACCCACTCATCGGTCGAGCTTTCGCAGTGTATGACTGCGGCGGGCCAGATGAAGGCTGGATCGACCTCGTGTACCTGGTCAAAGGCAAGTTGACAACGCGATTGGCAAACAAACCAGTCGGTGCTGTGATCGCGATGTGGGGTCCGCTCGGCAATGGATTCTCAACCTCTCCGGTGCAGCACTTGGTAATGGTGGCGGGTGGAATCGGGCAGACGCCTTTCTTGTCGTTGGCTCGCGAGGCGCTTGGGTTGAAGCGTTTTGGTAAAGACGCCTCGCGCTCGAGTGGCTACGCTGAAAATGTTCACTTCTGCTACGGAGCACGAAGCAAAGCCTATCTAACGGGTGTGTCAGATTTCATTGCGATGGGAGTCGGGGTTTCGATCGCGACCGATGATGGCAGTTTTGGCCCAGCCCGACTGGTTACCGACGCATTAAACGAATTCCTGAATTGTTCTCCTCCCGTTTCAACTCGCATCGTTTGCTGCGGGCCGGAGCCGATGATGGAAGCGGTTTCGCGGATTGCTGCCAAGCGTGGACTGCCGTGCGAGGTCTCGTTAGAAACGCCGATGGCTTGCGGCGTGGGTATCTGCTTTACGTGCGTCGCCAGAGTCGGCACTGAAGACGATTGGGACTATAAACGCACATGCGTCGAAGGGCCAATCTTCGACGCTTCGCAAATCGTTTGGTAGTTCCTACCGAGCTTTTCGAGTCGCTGGGGTAGGGTGGGTCGTGGTACGAGACCCACCTATTGCCCAGCCTGGTGGGTTTCGTGCCTCAACCCACCCTACACTGATTGCGCGCAGTAATTCGGCGAATGAGCAAAGTGAAGTCAACCGTTAGCGGATGACATTGGGCTGTGGATTCGATGCTGTATTTGGCGGCAATGCAACGCCAGGGGTCGAAGGACTTGTGGCTGTTGCTGGTGCGACGCTTCCGAAGTTGTACGTCGTCGAACGGCTTGTCGTGCCTGGCTGATATACACCCGAGTAACGATTGGAGGGTTGGCTGCCAGCGTTGTAATTTCCAGCGTTGTAATTTCCAACAGATGTTTGACCGGCTGTTGACTGCGTGGGAACGGACGTTCCAGGGTAACTTGGGACGTTAGGCATTTGCGTTTGGCCGACAGTTCCCGCGGACATAGCGACTGTTGAAGGGAGCGGTGGCAAGTTTTGATACGGGTTACTTTGGGTGGGAGTGCCGACGG
>JAYVHC010000794.1:0-1734 GCA_043771575.1 Planctomycetia bacterium | reverse complement strand
CACCGGTGATCGAATCAAGAGCCTTTTCGAGTTCGGCGACTTGCTCATCCTTTTTCTTCGCTTGTTTTGCCAGGCCAGATTTGCGAACCGCTTCCATCGCATTCATGAATTCAAACCCGAATTCGAAACGGCGCGCAAAATAAAGCGTGTATTTACGACCACCTTCACGAGCTCGAGTGTTGGCGCGGTACATTTCGTTCATCGCATTGAGATAATGATCGCGAACCTCTCCCCACCACGCTGGGACGGGTTCTTGGCTTGCATGGACTCGAGAAATAGTACCCTGATTTAACGACCCAAGGGTTGGGTCGTTCTTTATCAATAAATTCGCTGCCAACTCGCCGAGTTTCAGTCCCTTGGTAACACGCTCTGCGACGCCCTCACCGCTAACCGGATCAAGTAGCGCAGTTTCGTGCGTGGCTACATCCAATGTCGGCTGGAAAGCGAAACGGCTCAAGTAAATTACCTCAGGAGCTGCATCGCTGGGATTTCCAATCGAAAGGATCAGGTCCTCGTCAGCACGATGGGAACGCAATCGCTCGGAAAAGGCACCCAGCCTCGTTACCGGCAAGACAGAGTTTCCAGGCAATCGCCAGCCATCGCTTTTCTTGATTCCATCCTCTGTCTTTTTGTCCACTTCGGTTGAAATACCAAATCGCTGCGCCTCGGTGATCAGGCTCGCGGCCATTTTCTCTAATGCATTCGTTCTTTCGACCGGCGATTGTGCAAGCCGCAAATCCGGGTTACCGAAAACCTTTGCTCCACCAAATGCTGATCGTCCAACCGTATCTCCACTCACAGATAGTCCCGGCCCCACCACTAGCTCGCCACCTTTCACGTCCGAAGCACGAATGATCGCGTTGGTATACTTGAGCTTGGCCAGTTGACCAAGGACTTTCCGATGCTCTTCGATGCCCCAGGATTCCGGTCCTGCAGCCGAAGCAAACATCGCATGCCAGGTACGTTTTGCGACTGTTGGTCGTAGTAATACATCGTGTCTCTGAGTGCTATACGTGCCCGCATCGGCAGGATACAAGTCTCCAAACAGGAAGTAACGAACTCCATAACGCCATCCAAGTTCGTAAGCAGCCCACAGAGTCGATCGCGGACTACCTCCCGTTACGACCAAGGCCGATTTGTTACCTAACTGAGCCGACTTAATCGCATGATCTTGATCGTCAAGCTTTGGCAAATCGAGTTTTAGATTTGGGAAATTCTTAAGGGCGGACTGACTTGCCAGCACGATAACCAGCTCCTCGGAATCTCGCACGCCATCTACGACGGCTACTCGTGCGTCAAACAGTTTAGACAACTGTGCCGCCATCTCGTGTGCAGCGAGTTGTTCCATTTGGGAAGGTTGTTTGGCTGTGACAATCTGTATTTTCGGACCATCTGCTCGCGCTTCCTCAAAGGGAACTCCGAATAGGGTTACCGTGAACGCGGCTAGCGCAAAAAAAGTGAGCAGACGAAATCCAGTTGGCCTGTCAGGCAGCAATTTAGAGTGGTTCAAAACTTGTTCCCCCATCGAGCTTGAATTTGAAAGAAGTCAACAACTTATGTGGCCATGGAGAACTATTATGCTGTTTCTCATGGCTCGCCCGGCAGTCCATCGACTACTGCTTAGACTTGGTGTCAGCAATGCAATATAGAGTGTTGCGAGTTCGAATAAAGATTCGACCATCAGCGATTGCCGGGGAAGCGACGCACGATTCTCCCATGTCGTTTTTGGAGAGA
>JAYVHC010000793.1:0-2428 GCA_043771575.1 Planctomycetia bacterium | reverse complement strand
CTCGGTCGTCGGATTCAATACTCACTCCTCGGCTGAATGTTTTTTTGCATTGTCCGGTTTGCGTTCTCGTTACCAGGCTCCAGCCTGGTAACGCACTGCCTGGAGGCTCCTGCCTCCCGAGCCGCTTATCGCTGAACCGCTCTCGGCAGGCGCAACATCTAGTACCGCAACATGCAGTACAGTGCCCGCACGCCATCCCGCCAGCCGATCTTCTTCCCCTCGTGAAATCCTCGGCGATGATACCGAATCGGTCGCTCGTAGAATCTTGCGCCCAGCTTGACCAACTTGACGGTCAATTCAATCTCGATTCCGAAGCGGTTCTCTTTCAGATCCGGAGCGAGTTTTTGAATTAGTTCGCGGCGCATGACTTTGTAACATGTTTCCACATCGCTCAGGTACAAGCCTGTTCGCAAATTGGTCAACCGCGTAATCCAACGGTTGACGTAAACATGCCACAGCGGTGGGACTTGCCGGTCGTGATGTCCGTAACGTGTCCCATAAACGACGTCCGCTTCGCCTTCGATGATCGGTTGCACGAGGAAACGAAAATCGTCAGGATCGTATTCGAGATCGGCGTCTTGCACGACGACTGCCGTGCCGGTGGCGTGTTGAAATCCCGTTCGCAGGGCAGCACCTTTACCTCGATTGGCGGGATGCATGATGATTCGCAAATCATCGGAATTGGGCAGCGATGCCAGCCGTTCGCGCGTGCCATCTTGGCTGCCATCGTCGACGAGAATGATCTCCAGCGGCAATCCGGTTCGCCGCACGCGTTCTATCACTTCGACAACCGTTTTGACTTCGTTGAAGACGGGAATCACCACACTCAGTAGAAAATCTTTGGGCATCTCAAAGATTCCCAGTCGACGACAAACATCGTCAGTCAGCATCTGATCCAAACGCATGGACTGAACATTGTTCAAGTGCAGATTCGGTTTACCGTCGTCGTGTTCCTGCTCTAGTCCTCCAAACTCCTGCACTTCATTCATCCCTAGTTTCAAATGTGGAAAAAATGTCATTTACTGCTTGACAAGCTGGCTGTCAACCCGCACAATCCTAAACCAATCACCCAGAGAGAAATCAAAACACGCGAAACACTTTCCTCTTCAGTTTGGTTTCAACGGTTTTGAAAACAACTAGTGTTTTAATCAAACTCGGGCAGCGATCGCTACTGAGCTTAACGAACAATCGTGGCGACGGCTACAACCCACGATTGTTAACCGATCTCCTTCATTCATTTTGCGATTTTGATTCGTTCTGATTTTGGACTTGGTGGAATTTTTTTCCAAGCTGAACATCGTCTTGTTCCATTAGATGACAGATCAATGAGTACGGCAGGGATGGTTTCGGGCTAGGGATGGCCGCTTTGATTTGTATATCTACAAGGATGCGCGGGGGCACTATTAACGGATGATGTTCAGTAGCATTGATGCTGGAAAGCGGCAGGACGCCGCTTTTTTTCTTTGTTTAATCGCCACGCCGATATTACATTTCGTTTAACCGGAAGCCAGCGGCGACGCATGCACCTGCCGCTTATGTGAACTTAGCTCTGTTTACAATGTTTTACTGATGGTTCGAACTGTCAACGTGATTACATTGCCAACCACTCTTCTGTGAGCTTACCCATGAGCCGCTTTCGTCGAATTACCTTTAGCCTCCTGTGGTTGCTAACTCCATTGAACGCTATCGATTATGTTCACAGTCAAGGCTTGGACGACTTCTACAAACTCGGGCCCGATTCGCTGGCCCAAGAAGGAGTGCCGAAGGGGACGATCTCCGACGCACAGGTCCTGCCCTGCCAAGCGTATCCAGGGACACAGCACACTTTTTGGGTCTACGTTCCCGCGCAGTACGACCCCAGCGCCCCATGCAGTCTCATGATTTTTCAAGACGGCCAAGCGTTCATGCATGCCGAGGGGAGTCTGCGAGCTCAGCACGTGATGGACAACTTGATCCATCGCCGTGAAATCCCCGTCATGATCGGCGTGTTCATCAACCCGGGTCGCACTCCGGAGCAGCCCGAACCGTCGCCCAAAGGTGACTGGGGCGATAAAGCGACCAATAGGCCGACTGAATACAATTCGCTGGATGATAAGTACGCCCAAGTGATCGTTGACGAACTGCTGCCAGTGCTTTACGAAAAATATAATATCTCGAAAGAGGCTAAGGATCATGGAATCGGCGGCGCCAGTTCTGGAGCCATCGCGGCGTTTACCGTGGCTTGGCATCGGCCCGACCAGTTCCACAAAGTGCTCAGCATCGTTGGCAGTTTTACCAATATTCGCGGCGGGCATGCCTATACGGAGATCATTCGCGAAAATGAAAAGAAGCCGCTGCGTGTTTTCTTTCAGGACGGCCGCAACGACAATCGCGGTCAGCGTCGTGGCGGCGAGTACGACGAAAAATGGGACTGGTTCAAGCAGAATGT
>JAYVHC010000792.1:0-2252 GCA_043771575.1 Planctomycetia bacterium | reverse complement strand
TATGTTTCGCTGGCGGAGTATGAACAGTTGCCTGCGACGGTACGCAAATTTGAGCCGCAGATGGCCTTGGTCGCCGGTCCTGATGGAAGTGAAGTGATTGCTCAGTTGCTGCACGAAGCTCAATTGAAATTGAATCCGCGAGGTTACTGCATCTTTGAATTCTCACCGATGCTGTACCCGCAGCTCAGTTCATTTGTCGGTACTGGTTGGGATGCTCCGCAGGTTACCAAAGACTTGGCTGGTTTGGCGAGAATTGTAACGCTTCGAAAATCAACTTGATGGATTCCGGCTTGCGTCGGGCTCTTTACTAATCATTGCTCCAGAGAAAAGTTTGCTCTCATGATGCAGATGGAAAAGCTAGTTTCACTTTGCAAACGCCGCGGATACATGTTTCAGTCCAGCGAAATCTATGGCGGTTTGAACGGTTTTTGGGACTACGGGCCGTTGGGAGTGGAACTGAAACGTAACGTCAAGGATGCCTGGTGGCGCGACATGGTCAGCGGCCACGACGAATTGTCCGTGATGAATGGGGCACCTGCGGAATATGAAATGACCGGTCTCGATTGCACGATCATCATGCATCCGCAGGTTTGGAAGTGCTCGGGTCACTACGATCTGTTCCACGATTACATGGTCGATTGCCGGCAGACTCGCAAGCGTTATCGTCACGATCAAGTTCGTGGTCGGTGGGTCGAAGCCAAGGGGCAGCGGATCTTCGTGACCACGATGGTCGAAGCCGACTCCGAAAATGAAGACACGCAGCGACGCGCGCTTAAATTTTTCAACCTGCGCGGTAAAGACGCGGAATCGCTCAAGTGGGACAAGTTTATCTCGCTGGAAAAGGTAGATGATTTTTCGCAAGTGCTGGGGCCGGATGCGATTGAATTGGGCACGCTGACCGAACCGCGAGAATTCAATCTGATGTTCAAGACTTACGTCGGTGCACTCAGCGGAGAAGAAGGTATGGCCTTTCTTCGACCCGAAACCGCGCAAGGCATCTTCGTGAATTTCAAGAACGTGGTCGACAGTTCGCGAGTCAAGCTGCCGTTTGGTATCGCTCAGATCGGCAAAAGCTTTCGCAACGAAATTACGCCTCGTAATTTCACCTTCCGCTCGCGCGAGTTCGAGCAGATGGAAATCGAATTTTTCTGCCATCCGAATTCGTCGCAGCAATGGTATCGCTATTGGCGCGATCGTCGTCTGCAGTGGTACAAAGACCTTGGACTAGCCGGTGAAAGATTGCGTCTGCGCGAGCACCATCAAGACGAACTAAGCCACTACTCCACTGGCACCGCAGATATCGAGTACGCCTTCCCGTTTTTGGCCGAAGGTGAGTACGGTGAATTAGAAGGTATCGCACATCGCGGCGACTTCGATCTGCGCAGTCACATGGAAGGCAAACTCGACGAAAAATCCAATCCGCTGATCGTCCAACTCGGCGAAGACGGCAAGCCCAAGTACCGTGGCAGCGGCAAGGATCTAACCTACCGCGACGAACTAACCAACGAGCGCTACATTCCGCACGTGATCGAACCGTCCGCCGGCGCGGATCGCGCGACGCTGGCTTTCCTGTGCCAAGCTTACTGCGAAGATGAAGCACCAGACGAAAACGGTCAGATGCAATCGCGCGTGGTCTTGCGACTGAATCCACGCCTCGCTCCGATCAAGGCGGCAGTATTCCCACTGGTTAAAAAAGATGGCATGCCCGAAGTTGCTAAGGACATTTATCGTGCTCTGAAAAAGAAGTTCAATGTGTTCTACGATGAAAAAGGGGCAGTGGGCCGTCGCTATCGTCGTCAAGACGAGGCCGGCACACCGTATTGTATCACCGTCGATGGCCAGTCATTGCAAGACCAGACCGTAACGATTCGCGATCGAGATTCCCTGGAACAGTGGCGTGTGAGTGTCGCCGATGTTGTCAGTGAAATTGAAACTCGCGTGCAAGGCTAGCTTGCGTCAGCTGGAGGGTGAGGTTCCGACGGAGCCTTTTTCCCGAGTGGCTCAGCAGAAGCTTCACCCCATAACTCTAAACATCTTTTCGTAGCGCGATCCAGCATAACGGGAGAGCGACGCTCCTGCGGAGCTTTATTGGGCGGCCATTTTGCGTCCACGAGCATTTGGGGCCGATCTCGATGCCGAAAAAAAACTCGGCAGGAGCCTCGCTCTCCCGACCTGAGTTTTTATTAGTCAAAACGCAAACAATGATGTTTACAGCGGTGGCTTCGCCCTCCCAACTCCAATATCAAAGGTGG
>JAYVHC010000791.1:0-8141 GCA_043771575.1 Planctomycetia bacterium | reverse complement strand
GCCGCGTAACGCCCTCCATGTTCGCCCAATCCAGGCACAATCAGTACGCGCGCAACGCACCGCGACGCCTCGCAGGGCCAACTGTAAAAGGCACGTTTCGAACCATCGCTGAGCGTATTCCAGCTCACGGCCCGCCGCTGTTCATCCGCACTCAGCTCATAACCCATCGCCACCATCCCATTGAAATCACCGCCGCGCATATTTGACTAGCGTGATCTCGTTGCCATCGTCCGCGTAGAAAGTTTCATCCATTAATCCTCGCATTAACATGGGGCTTCGTCCATTACCGCTTTCAAAGCAATCGCCATTGGCATAGTCTGCCAGATCCGGTTGTTGTAACCCAGCTCCTTCACAACGAATCGTAAATCTTGCCCCATCGCTGGTCATCGAAACGGCAAGCTTGACGCGGCGTTTGCAAATCTCCGGTTCACCTCGGCGATGTTGTACCAGCGAGGAAAATCGCCCCGATTTGGGGTCACGCCGCATTTCGTCAAGTTCGTCTTCAGTGAACTCAAGATTGCCGTGATACATAGCTTGCAGAATAGCTTCTTCTAGGGCTACCATGGCGCGGACGCGCTCGGTTGGATCAGAAATGCAAATCTCACCCACGTAACTCTGAAGCCAGTTGACAAGCGGCGGAATCAGGCTGGGGTCGTTGTCTAAGGTGAATTTGCATAGCATTTCGTCGAGGGTCTTTGTCGGAATATCCTGCCACTGCTCAGCTTGAGAACGAGCCAACACCCGTTGAACGGTGTCTGCCAACAACTCTGCTTGTCTCGATTTTGGGACATAGCTGGCAGCGCCTGCTTCCAACGCTCGAACGGCTATCGATTCGTTGCCATAGGCGGTCATAAGAATCACCGGAACACGGGGAAGCCGTAACCGCATTTCCCGAACCACTTCAAAGCCGTCCATGTCGGGCATGATCATATCAGTGATAACCAGGTCCGGAGGCGCCAGCAAAAGTGCGTCTAACGCGGCGCGAGGATTCTCGTAACTGAGAATTTCATAGGGGACTTGTGTCGATTTGAGCAATCCGCCGATCAGAATTCGATCAACGTGAGAGTCATCAATGATACTAATGCGAGCAGTGCCCAACATGTTTGTTCTCCCCTGTAAGTAGTTGGTCTATAGCGGCAGTTAGACTATCACTGAAGCTTGCTCGTATGAATCGAGCCGCACAGGAGGAAATCAAGGCAGTAGCCAGGACGATAATCTAGAAGACAACCCGCGTTAGGAAGTCAATATTTGGTGCAAAGGTATAAGTTAAATCCTAGAGCTGGCCGACAGAAAGTCAATTAATATTTTGATTTCGTAGCCTATTACCCCTAGCCGCACCGGGAATGAACCTCGATCAACTCTGAGACACTTTGGTCGACTTAAGACCACGACTGTTTTGGTTTAGGCATTACCAGCAGGCGCAGGATCACACTCGGCAAGAGTGCCCCACGGTGAGTCACATCTGCCGGATGCGACCATGAAGTACCTGTAGACTAAAAACTGCGGCGACTTCATCATCGCTCCAGCAACGCAACTTCGACAACCAATCCGGGTCCGAACGCGAGGGCAATACATGGCCCGCGATTATCTTGACGGCGCAGGCGATCGAGAATAAACAGAATGGTCGGCGAGGACATATTGCCGCAATCCGCCAAGACACCTGCCGATACCGCCAACTGCTCCGCCCCCAACTCAAGCGCGGATGCTGTGGCGGTCAAAATGCGCGGCCCGCCGGGATGCACGGCCCACGAAGCAATATCTTGCAAAGTTAACTGTTGCGTGGCCAACCAACTCTCCAGCCAGGGCTTCAACTGTTTGCGAATCACTTCAGGTACTTGCGCTGAAAGCGTCATTTGAAATCCATGATCCCCCACACGCCAGCTCATCATGTCAGCACTCTCGCTGAGCACACAAGACGAACTGCCCAGCAGAGTCCAGCCGGCATGATCGCTCGTAGCAGCCTTTGTGCTGCGCAGCAGCACCGCCGCTGAACCGTCCGCGAACAATGAGTTGGCAACAATCTGCTGTGGGTCGTCGGTGTACTGATGGTGCAGCGAACAGAGCTCGGTCGCACACACTAATACTGGTTCTCCAGGATACGCCAGACTGAGCGCGCGAGCCACTCGCAACCCATTCAGCGCACCGTGGCAGCCCATGAAACCCACATTAGTTCGTGACACGTTCGCCGCCAACCCCAGCGCCGGATACAAGGCCAAATCGTAACCCGGCGCCGCGAAACCACTGCACGAGACAGTCACCAAATGCCGAACCTCTGAAGCCGAGACTTGCGCATCTTCGAGTGCCCGTTCGCAGGACGCTTGAGCCAATTCGGGAGCCGCGGTTTCAAAACGCTGCATACGCTCAAAGGTCGTCGGGCCAAGGTCACTATCGTCTGCAGCGGTCTTATAAAACGTCTGACGTAAAAACGGATCTTCATCACCGGCTCGCAACACCACGCTATGCCGCTTGCTAACTCCGGAACGTCGATAGAGCGCATTCAGGATCTGAGCTTTTCGAGCCCCCTCGGCCGACGGATCAAGCCCGCTGAGGCGAACCGCAGCACCTACGGCCTCATCCTGTGTCAACGAGCCAACCGGCAATGCCGTTCCAAATCCAATCAGCTCAGTTCTCATCAAGCAACTCCGTGGTTCATACGTGTGCGGTCGACCCCACTCGCCTGGGCAATCAACCATTGCGGAATCCAAGGTACCGACCGCGCCAGCAACAATGAGAAACTGGCTAGTTGCGGACGACGCAAGAGCGCGGCCAAGCCTCGGCAAACCCACTGCTTTCTGTGCAATTTTTCCCTCCACTGCCTATTCCAAGCAGCCGTCATGAACTCGCAGGATTCCTTGTCAGCAGTTAGCAGGTGACTCAGCTGCAACGCGTCTTGAATCGCCCACGACATCCCTTCGCCCGTGAAGGGTTCAACATAGCTCGCCGAATCGCCAATCGTAAACAAGCGTCTTGCTGCTACCATGCGGCTCGTGCGAGTCAGCGGCAGCGTGCCTGTCCACTTCACATCCCGCAAGCCATGAGGCGACGGCAAGCGACAGCTACGCAAGATCGATTCGACCGCCGCCCTCGGACCTGCCGATTTCAAAGCACTCGCATCCACTGCGGCGGCAACGTTCAGTTTGTCATGTTCGACGCGAGTTAATCCCACGTAGCCCGAACGACCAACCGCCATCGTCAACTCGCGTTTCGCATACGCCGGATTGTCATCGTCGATGATCGCGCCCAGTCCCAATCGAGAACCAGTTGCTACTTGGCTGGCCATATGCGGAAATTCGCTCAACGCCGAATGTCCCAGCCCATCGGCAACGATCGCAGCCCGAGCTTTCACGACAGCGGATTGGCCTTGTGAGTTCATCAGCCGCAGGCAGCGATAGTCGGTCGCATCATCATCGATCACTTTCGCAGTAGTCTCAACACAAAAATCTGCGCCCGACTCAACCGCTGCATCGACCAACAGGCTATCCAATGTGCGGCGTGAGATCGCTTGCATGGTGGGCGTGCTCCAACGCGCCTCGCGCCCCAGACAATTGAGCAGCATACGATCAACGGGCACCGCTCCTGCCGACTCGATCCGCGAGACCATCGACGACTGACTACCGCGTGGCATGATTTTCTTTAACCCGTTCCATGCGCGTTGATTCAAGCACCCGCCGCATACTTTATCTCGCGGAAACGCTTTGGCTTCGATCAACAGCACGCGTCGTCCCTGCGCGGCCAACTGGACTGCCGCCGACGCGCCAGCAGTACCTGCGCCAATAATTGCCACATCCCAAGCTTCCTTTTCAAATTCGGTCAGACTCCGGTTGGACGCATTCATGAGGAAACGGCCCAAGTAAGCAGAAAACGATGCGGCCAATGACGCTGTATCGTGGGACACGGCAAATCACAGCGGTCCGAAAGCTCCCTGATCTCGGATTCAGTAAATGCAGCGCGCACACTCAGCGGTCCATCGACATGCACAATCGGGGAACGTGACAGCAACTGACAACCCACAACCGCCAGCGCGTAACCGATTGTTGACCGCCGAAGATCGTCAATCAAGACTAACCCACTTGCCAATCGCCACATCACCCCAAGCAATCTGTTCGCTTCAGCATCCGACAGGTGATGCAAGAAAAGCGTGCAATAAACGATATCAAACGAACGATCTGACACATCAATGAGCGCATCGGCTACGTCAAAGTGAACATGCGGTTGGCTGCCACGCGCACCTTGCCTTCGCGCGAAATCGATGGCAGTTTGGCTGCGATCCCAGCCATGCACTTCGGCAGACACGCCCGCTTGCTTCAATCTCTTGGCAACCTGCTCCGTCACATCGCCACCTCCGCAGGCCAAATCCAGCACACGCACAAACGCTAGCTTTTCACTTTTGCAATGCTGAATAATCGCCTTGGCCATGACGTTCGCCGTGCGACTAAGTTGATTGACGCGACGCAATCCGTGCAACGCTTGATGATGTTCACGCTCTGCCAAATTGGGATCATCCATCAGCTCGCCGACGAGATAACGTTGCGTTAGGTTCACTACCAAAGACGAGTCCTCTCGAACCAACCTGAGTTCTGTTACAATGCTGTTCCAAAGTGAGCGGCTTGAAAACCGCTGAGAGAATTATACCAGCATGAACAAATTAATGAGGCGGAAGTGATGCGATTAAGCCTAGTTTCATCGCTTTGTATGTTAATGGTTTGGGCGAGATGCACAACTAAGAATATCGCTTAGGAGTAACCGAGCTTGATCGACTGTCCTCAGGTTCAAAAACGTGTGATCCGAACTCATTACGATTTATCAACGCTGTTCTATCGTTTGATGTGGGGTCCGCATATTCACCATGGACTGTGGAGTGCGGACGAGTCGCCGCGCGTGGCACAGTTGCAGCTAACGGAACGGATGGCGGAACTGGCCGGAATTACCGGCGGAGAACGTGTGATCGACGTCGGCTGCGGCATGGGTGGCTCCAGCATTTGGCTGGCAAAGAACCGCGGCTGCAACGTCACGGGGGTAACAATTAGTTCTGTTCAGCGGGCTTGGGCAACGACCTCGGCGGCCTTAGCACGCGCGAGACCGCGTCCCAATTTCATGCGCGTCGACGCGGAAGAGGTTCGGTTCGATGCCCATACAGTCGATGCTGTTTGGAGCATCGAATGCACAGAACACTTGTTCGACAAACCAGCGTTTTTCAAGAAAGCTGCGAGTTGGTTGAAGCCCGGCGGTCGCGTCGCCATTTGCGCGTGGCTCTCCGGCGATGACGAACAATGCGCCGAGACGCAGCGACTGGTGTATGAAGTCTGCGAAGGCTTTTTTTGCCCCTCGTTGGGCACGCAAGCCGACTATCGTAAGTGGTTGACGGAGGCTGGCCTCGAAATGAAATCCACTGACATCTGGACCCAACGTGTTCTCAAGACGTGGGAAATCTGCCGCGATCGAGTGGCTGCTTCCAAAGTGCGCTGGCTGGCAAGAATCCTCGGACGAGATCATGTCATGTTTCTGGATCGCTTTGATGCCATCTTGCAAGCCTATCGAACCGGCGCAATGGAGTATGGTTGCTTCATCGCCGCCAAACCGCTTTAAAAAAGGCAATGGAATGTCTATGCGAGTGGAACTCAAACGGCTCGAACACTTCATCGGTCAACCCTATCGCGATTACTCTTAGCAAGTGGCCGGCTTTCCCATCATCGGCTTCGGACCTTGGGGACGACGCGCAAGCTGATCGACTCGGATCGCTGTGAGCATTGCGAGCACGGTTAAGCCCTGAGCCGCAATCACTGCCAGCGGCCCTGTCAACATCCACGCAGTGATGTGTAGGAGCGAAAGCTCGGTCGGAGTCTGCCGGCCTAGCAGCCAAAAGCACAGCCCGCTGCCGACAAACATCACGATCAATTTACTCGTCGTCCAGCAATCGTCGAAGACCCACCGATAAGCCATCCAGCTGCATAGACATCCGCCCCACAGTACAAATCCAACTTGACTAAGAAGGGTCAGAGGCGACTCCAATCTCGGCAGCCCATAACAAATCACTGCAACCAAAGTTGTCAGCCACGCCAGATCCCAAATGGTCCACTGCTGATAGCGCCGCACTGCAGTCGCCGAAGTTTGCGGGGATCGACCTGAAAACTCCAACTGAGTTACCAACCAACCGGCTGAAAATGTACAGGCAACAATCAAACCGCTCTCAGCAGCCATCAAGCTCGTCAAACTCAGCATCGCAAGTTGGCTTAACCAAACATAACCACCCGCCACACATGCAAACAACGCACTACCGCGACGAACGCTCCCCGCCGCTGCACCCACTAGAAATAGACTCGCCCACAACATCCCAACTACGGTCGGTTGCAACCAAGCTGGCGGTGACCAAACAGTGACGCTCAATATTACTACCGCAGCTACGCAAGCAATCAAAATCCGACAGCAAGTGCCGACTGGACAAAAACGCTGTGCATGTGACGATACATCGAAGCTCGGCAAATCGAACTCAGCGAACTTATCCAATCCATCGTCATGCAGGTGCAGCGCCATTCAAATCCCCCAGTGCTTCATCCAACTTTAATTTTGGGGTGGCACGCTCTGAGGCTTTGCGAAGGGCGTGCTAAATTCCCAGGGAACTACACACACCCATCGAAGACTCTGGGTGTGCCACCGCTCTCTCTACCAGCCTAATCACTCGATGAACGCTTTCGTCGATCGATGATTGAATTACTCCACACAGCCAATAAACTGAATCGATTAAACGGTTTTTAGCGAAAAAGTCAAAGTTGCGGCAAAACAGTTGTCAACCTTCGGCTTGGGTAGCTATCTTAGGAGTCCTGTTGCTCCGCGGATTCGCGTGCAACGGTCCATCCAATCCTTCCACAATCCTGCCCGTTCGCACCTCACCTAAGCAAAAGGATCAACTCATGCATCGTTACCGTCTTTGTTCGATCGTTACGACTGTGCTCATCGCAGCCTGTGCATTCGCCGCAAGCCCTTCCAGCCAATTCGCGCATGCCGACGACGGCGTTAAGTCAGCGCCGACTGGCTTCAAGGCCCTGTTTAATGGCAAAGATCTTGAAGGTTGGCATGGACGACCGCATTTGGACCCTCGCAATTGGAACGATACCAATTCCGAAAAACGGGCCGAATGGATCAAGGACATGCACGATCATTGGACCGTAAAAGACGGCGCGCTCATCAACGATGGGAACGGTGTTTACCTCACGACAAACGCCGAATATGGCGATATTGAACTCTTCATCGATTACAAAACGGTAGCCAAGGCTGACAGTGGAATCTACTTGCGTGGCACACCCCAAGTTCAAATCTGGGATAGCACGGAAGAAGCCAAGTTCAGCATCGGTGCAAACAAAGGTAGCGGCGGTTTGTGGAACAACAGCGCCGGCGCGGCTGGCAAGGATCCGCTGGTTTTGGCGGACAAGCCATTCGGAGAGTGGAACACGCTCCGCATCGTGCAAATCGGCTCGCGAACCAGCGTATGGCTCAACGGCAAACATGTCGTCGATAACGCGATCATGGAGAATTTCTGGGATCGCGCCGCACCGCTGTTTGGCAAAGGTGTCATTCAGTTGCAAACTCATGGTGGCGAGATCCAGTGGCGGAATTTGTTCGTCCGCGAAATCGGCGCTGAAGAAGCTAACAAGTGGCTGCGCGATCACAGCCAAGGTACTTACACGGCGCTGTTTAACGGCCAAGACCTGAGCAACTGGAAAGGCGAAAAAGAAAACTACGAAGTCATCGATGGCGCCATTCAATGCAAGAGCGGTCACGGGGGCGTGTTGCACACCGAAAAGGAATATAGCGACTTCACCGTACGACTTGAATTTCAAGTTCCAGACGGCGGCAATAACGGTTTAGCGATTCGCTATCCCGGCACAGGCGATACTGCCTACGTCGGGATGTGCGAGCTGCAAGTACTCGACAACTCTTCGCCCAAGTATGCGAAACTCGACCCACGCCAATACCACGGTTCAGCCTACGGAATCATCGCTGCCAAACTCGGTTATCAACGCCCGGTTGGCCAGTGGAATTACCAGGAAGTTACCGTCAAGGGTTCAACCATTCGCGTCGAACTCAACGGGACGGTGATCCTCGATGGCGATGTTTCGAAAGTCAGCGAATACATGGCGAATTCG
>JAYVHC010000790.1:0-7397 GCA_043771575.1 Planctomycetia bacterium | reverse complement strand
GGCCCATACGCGAGCACGTTCAAACGAGCTTAAATTGGGCAATTCATGTGGCGTTATCCATCCCGAAAACAGAGACGATACGAACGATTTATTCTTTTTCGTCTGGTGGGGCCAGGTCCTATTGAATCTCACGACATTAAATACCATATCCCAAAAGCGATCGAAAAGCTGAGGGGATACGATTGCGACATCGACATCCTTCGGCTCGTTAGATACAAACCGCTTTGACTTTTTCAAGCTAAATCCCAGTCGGCTGGATCCAACTACAACGACATGATTAGGGTGTACATCAAACTGCGTTGAAATCGCGTTTCGTAGCTTCCAGTATTCTTCATTGTCAATCGTAACTGGAGTCCCTGTCGTCAAGTGTTTCCGAATAACTGAGACTATGTCAAGGTTTAGCAAGTCATTTTTGAAGCTCTCGATCCGATCAGAATTGCTTCTGTCTTCCATTGTCTCTTTTGTATTGCTCGTCGTCATCCTCAAATCCATTCCCAAGGTTCAATGTCACCTCAAAAATCCCTCGACCCTTGCTGATTCATACTCTGGAGTTCTCACATCCTGCCCGAATATTTTACTAACTAAATCACGGTCACGGCTTCGCGCCAATTGGGATCGTATTCACGTTGCCACAAAGCCTGCTGATCTTTATCGTCGAGCACGTGGCCGTTCGTTGGATCACAATTGACCGTACGGCCTGTGCGATGGGCGATGTTCCCCAGGTGGCACAACAGCGTACTCTTGTGTCCTTCTAAAATCGGCTGATTCAATTGTGAGGGATCGTTGGCTCGAATCGCCGCGATGAAATTTTGCAAATGCTCGACCTGGCCATTAGCTCTAGCCGGTTGCTTACCTTCATCGATCTTTTCATCCTTCTTATCAAAGACTACATAAGTTCCATCTTCCTGTACTTCCATTGTTCCGGCATCGCCATAAAAGCAACAGAAGAAGCCAGGTGAGTGCTTGTTGCACGACAGCGAATCCCAAGTAATCTGCTTGCCAGAATCAAACTCGAAGCACACCGAGTGCGTGTCGGGGGTCTCTTGATCGTCCTTGAACCAATAACGACCACCGGAACTGACCACTCGTTTGGGATAATCGACATGCATGCCCCAACGACAGATGTCCAATCCATGTACGCCGTTATTTGCTAATTCACCGCCGCCCCAATGCCAGAACCAATGCCAGTTGTAAGGCAGATAGTTGTCGCGAAACGGCTTGTGAGGTGCTGGGCCCTGCCAGAGTTCATAATCGATTCCATCAGGCACTTTGGCTTCAGCTCCGATGCCAATCGAGGGGCGCAAGCCGTTGTAGTAACAGCGAGCCAAGTGGACGTTGCCCAGGGCGCCGCCACGCAGCTTTTCCATCCCTTCCTGCATGGTAGGCTCGCTTCGTCGTTGCGTACCCATTTGCACACAGCGACCAAACTTCTTTGCCGCTGCGACCATCCATTCGCCTTCTTGCGGATTGTGGCTGCACGGTTTTTCGACATACACATGTTTGCCAGCTTTGCAGGCCATGATCGTCGCTGGGCCATGCCAGTGATTCGGTGCTGCACAAACCAAGGCATCGACGGTAGCGTCTTCCAAAATCTTTCGAAAGTCGCCAACAACTTGCGCTGCTTTGCCAGTCTGCTCCGCCAGCAATTTGCCGACATTGGAAGCCCGTTTCTGATCCACGTCGCAAAGGTATTTGACCTCCACACCATCGAATCTTGCAAAATCCAAGGCTAGCGACTGACCGCGGCTAAGCCCCATGACACCCAGCGTCACTTGCTTTTTTTTCTCTTGGGCGCGGAGCACGCGAACCTGGGTTGCGGCCGAGACGAGCAAACCAGCGGCAAGGAGATTTCGACGATGAACCATGGGGCAGCTCCGGTAGGATGGAATTTAGGCGGGAATTACGTTGTCGGTTCCCGCGGTGTTACGGCTGTTTTAGGGAGCGCGGGTGCGTCGGCGGCGCGGCACTAGTTAATCGCTAATAGCAATCGGCTTGGGGCTTCCAAGTAAGCGATCACGTCGTTCAGGAATCGCGTTGCGGTCCCGCCGTCGACCAGGCGATGATCGTACGAAAGGCTCAGCGGCATCATCAGTCGGGCTTTGATGGAATCGTCTGGCATTACCACTGGCAATTTGCGAGTGCGGCCAACGAGCAGGATGGCAACTTCGGGGACGTTAACAATCGGCGTACTGTAGGTCCCACCGATCGCGCCTAGATTGCTAATTGTAAATGTACCGCCCCGCAGTTCATTGACGCCGAATTCACCGCCGCGAACACGCGCAGCCAAATCGGATAACGCGCGCGCGATGTCTGGGATGGTCAGTGCATCCGCGTGACGAATGTTGGGTACAACTAGCCCGCGCTCGGTGTCAACGGCGATGCCGATGTTGACGTAGTCTTTGTAAATGATCTGATCGTTTTCCATATCGAGCACAGCGTTAATCGCTGGGTGATGACGCAGCGCGGTGGCGACGGCTTTGATCAAGAACGGCATGGTGGTCAGTTTGATACCTTGGGCAGCGTAGTCATCTTTGCTGGTCGCGCGGAAGGCTTCGAGATCGGTGACGTCGGCGTCATCAAAGTTTGTAACGCGCGGCACAGTGCTCCACGACTTGTGCATCTGGTTGGCAATTACTTTACGAATCTTGGCCATCCGTTCGACTCGGACCGGGCCATAATCGTCTTGAGATGGTTGACCGGGCAGCGGAATGACTTTGTTCCCACCGATGGGTGAAGCCAGCGGGGGTGAGGCTGAGGTCAAAGTGTTTGCTTGAGATGCAGCGGGCACGGCAACTTGGGTGCGCGACGAGCCGGAACTGCGAACCGCAGCGAGCACGTCTTCGCGGGTGATGCGACCACCTTCGCCGGTGCCAGTAACGGTTGCCAAATCGATGCCGACTTCGCGAGCGAACCGGCGGACGGCTGGTCCGGCGGGAACGGTATCGCCCGCGTCCGCGAACTCAGCGGCTGCTGCCACCGCGACCGATTGCGGCTCAGGTGCAGCGACTTGTTTTTTAGATACTGGTGCAGGATCTGGTTTAGGTTGCGGTGCAGTCGAAACCGGTGTCGGTTTCGCAGGTGCCGGTTTCGCAGGGGCTGGTTTTACAGGGGCTTCGGCCTTGGGGGGTTCAGGAGCGGGGGCTGGTTTCGGCGCAGCGGCTTGGGGCGCTTCGGCAGCCGAACCTTCCAACTGCAAGATTACGCCGCCAATGGGAACCGTTTGGCCAGCGGCGACGAGAATCTTGACAACTTTGCCCGCCGATGGACTCGGAATTATTACTGTCGCCTTGTCGGTTTCGATCTCGATCAGGCCCTGGTCCTTCTTAACGACAGCGCCTTCGGCTACCAAGATTTCCAGCACATCGGCCGAAGTTATACCATCGCTAAGTTCTGGAAGCTTTACGTCGATCGCCATGTTTCGTCCCAACTATCAGTTTTGTGTGGCTTGGCCAGTGTCTTCGTTATTTAGGGGCTTATCCACAAGCTTATGCAAACAGCGGATTTGCTTTATCAGGGTTGTAGTCCAATTCCTTGATCGCTTTGGCTACGTCAGCCATTTTGAGCGTGCCTGCCTTGGCCAAGCGATACAAGGCCGCCAGCGCGATCGACTCGCCATCGATCTCGAAGTGGCGGCGGAGGGCTTGTCGAGTTTCGCTGCGGCCCATACCGTCGGTGCCGAGCACAAAGTAGTCGCCCGGGATGTATCGCGTCAGTTGTTCTGGCAGCGCTCGCACATGATCGCTGGCGGCAATAAATGGACCTTCGACACCTGCGAGCACGGTTTCGACGTAGCTCTTCTTGGGAGTCTCATCAGGGTGCAAGAAATTCCAACGTTCGCAAGTCTGAGCGTCCCGGCGGAGTTGCGTGTAACTGGTCACACTCCACAAGTCGCTAGCGATGTTGAACTTCTCGGCCAGAATCTCTTGCGCCTTCTGAGCGCAGCGAAGTATCGGTCCGGTGCCGAATAGTTGCACGCGTGCCTTGGGTTTCTTGGCTACCTCGCGACTGGCGAACTTGTAGATGCCCTTGATAATGCCATCTTCCACGCCTTCAGGCATATCAGGCATTTCATAGTTTTCGTTACCTACCGAGATGTAATAAATTCCAGTCTCGCCCTCAGCATAAAGCTTCTTCAAGCCGTCAATGACGATAACCGTGGTCTCGTAAGCAAAGGCTGGATCGTAAGCCCGAATAAGAGGAAATGCGATCGCATTCAAATGACTGTGACCGTCCTGATGCTGGAGGCCTTCGCCGTTCAGCGTTGTGCGTCCTGACGTTCCGCCAAGCAAAAAGCCTTTGGCTCGCATATCGCTGGCGGCCCAAATCAAATCGCCAACGCGTTGGAATCCGAACATCGAGTAATAGATGTAAAACGGAATCATGTTTACGCCGTGCGTCGCGTATGCCGTCCCAGCTGCATTGAAGCTCGACATCGACCCGGCTTCGGTAATACCCTCTTCAAGGATCTGCCCGTCCGTCGCTTCCTTATAATACATCACCGATTGCCGATCGACAGGCTCGTAGAGTTGACCGCCGTGAGCATAGATTCCAATCTCGCCGAACATGCCTTCCATACCAAAAGTACGCGACTCGTCGGGTACGATCGGAACTATGTTCTTGCCGATCTTTTTGTCTCTCACTAGCCTGCGCAATAGTCGCACAAACCCCATGGTCGTGCTCATCTCCTTACCTTCGCCACTTCCTTTCGTTTCAACCGCGTAATCAGTTAGCGTAGGCACATCGGAAATCGGACACGTCGTTGGCCGGCTTGGCACAGGCCCACCGAGCGCCTTGCGACGCTCGCGGAGGTACTTCATCTCAATGCTGGTTTCGGGTGGCTTGTAGAAGGGCGCATGCACCACTTCTTCGTCACTGATCGGGATGCCAAAGCGGCTGCGGAATTCGAGCAACTCTTGTTCGTTCAGTTTCTTTTGATTGTGAGCGATATTTCGGCCTTCGCCAGCTTCACCTAGTCCATAGCCTTTGATTGTTTTGGCAAGAATAACTGTTGGCTGGCCCTTGTGTTCGACGGCCGCTTTGTAAGCCGCATAGACCTTGTCAGGATCGTGACCGCCGCGACGCATCTTCTCGAGCTTTTCATCGGAGAAGTTCGCAACCATGGCAGCCAGCTCAGGTGACTTGCCAAAGAAGTGCTCACGAATGTACGAGCCCGGCATGCCGGTATACTTCTGATACTGGCCATCGACGACTTCAGTCATTCGTTCAACCAGTTGCCCCGTTTCGTCGTGCTCGATCAGTGAGTCCCAATCGCCGCCCCAGACAACTTTGATCACGTTCCAGCCTGAGCCGCGGAAGACCGCTTCAAGCTCTTGAATGATCTTGCTGTTGCCGCGAACTGGACCGTCGAGTCGCTGTAGATTGCAATTGATTACAAAGGTCAAATTGTCGAGCTTCTCGCGGGCGGCCAAATGCAAAGCGCCTAGAGATTCGGGTTCATCGCACTCGCCGTCTCCCAAGAAAGCCCACACGCGTTGATTCGACGTGTCTTTAATGCCACGATCGCGCAGGTACTCATTAAAGCGAGCTTGATAAATCGCCATGAGCGGGCCGAGGCCCATCGACACGGTGGGGAATTCCCAGAATCCAGGCATCAACCAGGGATGCGGGTAACTCGACAGACCGCTGACTTCTTGCAGTTCTCGGCGGAAATTCTCCAGGTTTTCAACGCTTAGGCGACCTTCCATGAACGCTCGCGAGTACATCCCCGGCGACGCATGACCTTGGAAGTAAATGATGTCGCCGTCGTAGCCCGATTCGCCGCGGCCTTTGAAGAAGTGATTGAAGCCCACTTCGTACAACGTGGCACTCGATGCGAATGTGCTGATATGACCACCAAGTCCGTCGTTCTTTTTGTTGGCGCGTTGCACCATCGCCATCGCGTTCCAACGGACGAGGCTCTTGATGCGGCGTTCGAGTTCGCGGTTGCCAGGATAGGCAGGTTGCTTGTGAACGGGGATCGTGTTGATATAGGGCGTGTTCACTTCGAGCGGAACGTCGACCCCTTCTTGGCGAGCTCGGGTGTCCATCGTCTTGAGAAGATACTTGACGCGTTCCGGGCCTTTGCTTTTCAGCACGTAGTCGAGCGAGCCTTGCCACTCTGACGTTTCTAATGGATCGGTGTCAACTGGGGCTGGAATTTGTCCGTTGGCCACCACCTCAGACTCATCATCAGAAACGATTTCGGCATCAGCCATATCAACTCTCCAGTTTTAGAACGACGCGCCTTCAACTGGTAGCATTCACACCAGTTGACGTTCTTCTCAATTTTATGTTTTTACGATCGTGCTGCAAATTTTAACCCGTGCTCAAGCAGATTCTGTACTAATCTCCCCAATTATCCAAGTCCAACCGCTGGACTGGCAAGTTCCCGTCAGTCGAATTCTTTAGCGAAAAAAGCCCGACTCGAACGACCTAGATACGGCAAAGTCCGTGTTAATGCCTTAAATCGCCCCTGTGGGCTGAAGAATCACCTTCATGGCACCAGGCTCGCCGGCATAGAGCCGTTCAAACCATGCCGGCCCTTCCTCTAAATTCGCGGTCGCCGTGATCAGTGGCTGGACTTTAATATCACCTCGGCTCAGATATTCGATGCATTCTGGGTACTCGCCGTTCGATGCACAGCTCCCGTAAATCGTCAGCTCGCGTGTCACCATCGCTTGCAATGGCATTTCCACATTGGGTGCTAGGTTGCCAACCAGCGTGATTGCGCCTCCTCTGCGAGTGCATTCGATAGCCGTTTTCACTGTTGGCGTTGCCCCTACAACCTCCAATGACACATCGGCTCCCCTGCCGTCCGTTAACTTTTTCACTTCTGCCACCACATCGACCGATTTTGCATTCAACGTCCAATCAGCGCCCAGCGACTTGGCGACTGCCAACTTGCTGTCCTCCAAATCGACCGCAATGACTCGCGCCGCTCCGGCCAATCGAATCGCTTGAACGACCAGTAAACCGATCATGCCGCTGCCAACCACGACCGCAGTATCGCCAAGTTTTACCGGTGTTCGGTTCGCCGCATGCACAGCGATCGAAACCGCTTCGATGAGCGCGGCGTGTTCGAACTTCAATTGCGAAGGGAGTTGATAAGCGATGTTGTACGGCACGATGACGTACTCAGCAAATGCGCCATGACGCTTAAATTCATTGCATGAAACACCGAGCACCTGGCGGTTTTCGCACAAGTTGATCGAACCTCGGCGACACGAAGCACAGCGACCACAAGACACAGTCGAATCAAAGGTGACTCGATCGCCTTCCCTAAAACCCTTCGCTTGATTGCCCACCGCCGCCACGATCCCAGCCGCTTCGTGGCCCATGATTAAGGGCGGAATACGGCGACCGCTCGAGCCGTCGTAGCCATGGATATCACTGCCACA
>JAYVHC010000789.1:0-3212 GCA_043771575.1 Planctomycetia bacterium | reverse complement strand
TTGGCAACCGCAGGACAGACAAACGACGCCACCAGGGCACACGGTCGAGCAATGGAAAGCCGACATGAGAAAACTGGCAAAGTTACCGAACGTGATCTGTAAGATTTCCGGTATCGTTGCGCGGGCTCCCAAGGGTTGGACACCGGAGTACCTGGCGCCGGCAGTGAACTTCTGCCTTGACGAGTTCGGACCAGACCGTGTGGTGTTTGGTGGCGATTGGCCTGTATGCAAACTCGGCGCTTCATACGCCGAATGGGTCAAGGGTCTCAAACGTATCATTGCCGCAAGGCCGTTAGCGGATCAGAAGAAACTACTACACGATAACGCCGTAAAGCATTACCGGTTGGCATAGCCTCGTGGCCGCGCGTAGTCGCGATTCTCCCCACCGCAGTCGCGGTTCTCCGCTCCGTCGAGACACAATGGCAGCTAGTGTTTGGCGGCTTTGAATTCGTCCAACTGACGGAGCATGGAGCGTTGGAAGGGTTCGTTTTTGACGGCTAACTCTTGAGTAGCGATGGCTTGGTCAATGTTGCCAGCCGTGAAGTAACAGCGGGCGAGCGTGTCTTGATAGATACCGTAGTCAGGAATCAACTCAAGCGAACGCAGGCTCAATTGCACAGCTTCGGAGGGACGTTCATTGGTATTCGCGAGCAACCACGCGAGCTGATTGCATTGGGCAGCGAGCAGGTACTCTTTATTCTGTCGCAATATTCGATCAGCATTAATCACTTCACGTTCCAAGCTGGCAATTGTCTCATGAAAAGCTGCGATGCGTTCCGTCAAGGTCTTCTGGTAGGACTGATCGTCCACACCACCCGGGCAGGAGGCCTTCATAGCAATCAAGATATCTGGGTTCTCAGGGTAGAACTTGAGGGCTTGCTGGTAAAACGAATTGGCTATTCGGAGCTCCCGGTTAAGGAAGGCGGCCTTGCCCGAATAATAATTGAAATTGCCGAGCAGAAAGGCATAGTCGTGTTGAGCATCATTGCCGGAGTTGTTTTTTTCTAAGCGTTCCTTTTCCGCAGGGTTTTCTTGAATCTTTGCAATGAATTCACCGAGGGTGCTTGCGGCTTGAGCATACTGCTCATCTTCGGTTAGAAGTTCCGCCAAAGCGAGACGCACTCGCAGCTCCGTACGCGGTTGTAATTCGATGCGAGCTTGCCGTTCGGCACCCGGTTTCGGCTCAGTTTGCCCTTGAACTTCTTTAAGTGAGGGCAATTCTAGATTTAGGGCTTTTTCGTATTCTCTCTGCGCCCATGGGTACATACCGCGTAGTCGAAGCGATTCTGCCATTTCATAGCGCTGGTTTGCCGCAATATCCTCTCTTGAAACAGTGTTTTGTTCTGCATACGATCGCACGATACTGTTACTCGCTGATTCTGCACTGGCCTGGGCGCGCGCTTGATCGCCGGTCGCCAAATAGCTTTCCGCTAGCAGAAATCCGAGCAATGGTTCGGCCGCGAATAGTTCACGATGCCGCTCTCCGAGTTCGTCGACAAGTTCTGGGAGGCCCGCGTCGATTGCCCAAATCGCAGCGCTACGCACCTGCATGGTTTTGTTCTCAACGAGATCCAAGCAGGGCCGCACGATTTCGAGGGCCATTTGACGCTCTGAGTGCTTAATAAAGTGAGCCGCAATGACTCGATGTAGCCGCATGACCAGAGACTTACTGGTATCGCGGGGAGTCTTTTCGAGCAATATGTGTTCAAGCTTCGCCACCATTCGCCAGCGGTCAGCGTTGGGGGCGCCTTCATCCATCGCATCGATCAAAGTTTCTATCCACTCGGCGGCCGGTCGTTGACTATCTCCCATTGCTTCACGGACGTGCGGAGTCAACTTTTTCGCCTCCTTGGGCTCCATCCGATCGACCATCGTCTCCATCAGGTAAAGCGCCGCACACTTCGACAACTTTTCGGAACTTTCATAATGCGCAATTCGACAGAGCGCTAGAATCGCATCTTCGGATTTTTCACTGGCCAGCTTTTGCATGGCGGTCTCACGATCTTCATTCTTCAAGTCGTTGTAATCCTGAAGAACTTGACGGACTGAAAGTGGGTCGGTATCGAGCCACCAAGTGACCGACTGGCTGCGCACAAGATAACGAGCTGCGACTTCAATTTGCACGTTGGGATGATTCATCGCTTGACGTAGCTGTTCGAAGGCCGGCAAGCCGATTCGAACGAGCGCAAACTCTGCAGCGCGGCGAGTTTGAAAATTCTCATCGCCTAGCTGCTCGATCAAGCGCGCTATCTGCTTTTGAAGCGCGTCTTTGGCCAAATCTGCAGCGGAGCGAGTCGGCGATTCCGTCAACGGCACTTGACTCCAAGCAATCAGCGGCGCCGCAACGATTGCCGCAGCGCATACTAGTAGTGCACCCAATGCTCGCTTAGCCCGCTGAAGTTGCATCCGAGTCCCTTTCGGCAAATAAAATCTATGCGAGTGGTTGTTACTTCGCAGCAAGTTCCTTTTCGATCGCCGCGATCACTTCCGGCGCGTCGGGCTCGGTCCTGGGCGAGAATCGGTTTACCAATTCGCCTTGGCGATTGATCAAGAACTTCTCAAAATTCCACGACACGGGCCCCTTACCAACCGGGGGCGCTTCTTTGGCAGTCAAGTACTTGTAAAGGTCGCAGGCGCCGTCCTTGTTTACTTCTACTTTGGCAAACATATCAAAGGTAACGCCATAGTTTTTAGTGCAAAACTCAGAAATCTCCTTGGCTTCCCCAGGTTCCTGTTTACCAAATTGGTTGCATGGGAAGCCGAGCACCACTAAACCTTTGTCCTTGTATTTCTCGTTGATCGCCTGCAAGTCCTTGTATTGCGGCGTTAGCCCACATTCACTGGCGGTGTTGACCACCAAAACGACTTTGCCTGCATACGATTTCAAGTCGACTTCTTTGCCAGCCAGTGATTTCATGGTGAACGAGATGGCTTTGCCTGCTTTTTTCGCGTCGCCTTTATCTTCAGCGCCTGACATGGATGTCATAAGGCAAACTCCAAGTGCTACGAGTGAGAGTGTAAGTAAGCGTTTCATAGACCTATTCCCTGTAGTCGAACGAGACCAGTTTGAAATAACGGAAATTCCAACCGCAACGCGGCTTCTCGGATTATAGCGGGTCAGCCAAGCGACAGGCACCTTCGCCACCCTTGTTTTTTGGCATCCCGTCCGAATCCAACGTTGGGTTATAGCGTGAACCGAAGGTGGCGATTCG
>JAYVHC010000788.1:0-5529 GCA_043771575.1 Planctomycetia bacterium | reverse complement strand
CTCTTCTGCCTTCGACATCAGCGACGCCGAATAGGTTACGTTCGGGGTGGGGGGGAGGTAGAAGAGCGTCGACAACGGCTCAATTTCTCCTTTAAGTCTAGCGGCAAAAGTAAAATCACCGACGAGGCCGTTCATCATCAGCATGGTCGCTTTTACGCCATCGGCATACTCGAAGCGGTATGCCACAGGATCTTGGACCCACTGGCGAATTTGCGTTGGAGTTGGATACCGGTGGCTGAATGTCTCGGGCTGCGCGAGCGTCTGGCTGCGTGATAGACACGCCTGGAAGAGTCGCGGATCCCAACCGCCGCTCGACCAACTGCCCGCTTCCATCGCGTTCCAGACCGCGTCGCCGCGCAGGGCATGCATCGACACAACTCCCGTCTCGCCTCCGCGTCGCCGCTCGGCCATGCATTGAATGGCTTCCAATGCGTGAAAATCATAGCTGTCGATGCTACCGATCGACACGCTCAAAAGTTCCTCCACTTCGGCCCCGTTGGGCATGTCGATTGCGGGCATCCGCCAGGTGACTGGCAGCGAGGAGCCAGCCGTGAAGGCGAAATTCAACTCACGCGAGATATCGACCATCTCTTTGGCCCATTCCCATTTCCAGGACAGATGTTTGTCATTGAATACCGGAACCGCGTGACCATCGCGTCGGAAGACGTCGGTCACCTGTTTGAAGAATTCGTACCGAGGATACTTCGTCTGTCCATATTCATTTTTGGGATAGTTGCCGTGTTCGCCGATAATTAACACAGCATCGACGGCCATCTTGTCACCTCCGCAATTCAGTGTCTCGGCGATAGTCGGGAAGATCGGAAAGCCGAATTCTTTTGAACGTTGCGCGCTGAGATCATTTTCCGGTTTTTGATCCACATAAGCCGCAACTACTTTCAGCGGTGGCTGATGCCAGCTGCCGTTGATTGGATAGCCGACGAGGAATCTCTCTGCCATGTGCCAAGCGTGCGAGTGAAATCGCCACTCAGTTGTAACAACGGCCAAGCGTTTGAGTGGGGCGGTCACTGCTGCAAAAGCGTGCGGCGCAATGACTAATCCAGTACCGATGGCTCCCAAAAACGTTCGTCGAGTTGGCATGGTTCGTCCTCATTAAGAACAAGTATCCTTGTCGGTCAAATTAGCGAAGGAGTTAATTGGACAGCGCTACTTTGTGCTAAGCATGCTGGCTTAGTAAGTCAGCGGGCACAACGGCGACAGCCGAGTTAATTGGACAGCGCTACTTTGTGCTAAGCATGGGCCAAATCACTTGGAGAGTTCGGTTGAGGAGACAAGCGTCAAGCGCAGCACATCGTCGGTTAATTCAGCAACTTTGTATTCTTCGACAGCCACGCCCTTGGTGATCTCAAGCGTAAGCGGATCGTTGGAAAGAACTCTCCAACGTCCTGGTTTGAATTCATGATCGTCGTCTGGAGATAAATAGTACCAATCACAGGTACCGTCAGCGCGAAAGATATATTGCATGCGAAAACGACTGGGTGGTAACTTGGAGTTATCCGCGCGGTAAATTTGGTTTACATCATCCGCTTGCTCTTCCGATGAATGATACCAATGCTTGCACAACAACACTCTATCCAAGCCGCTGTCTTGTTGATTGGATTCCACGACTTTGTCCGTAGGCTTCGATTTACAACCGAAACTGATTGCAAGCAGTGTAACCAACGCACAGACAAGTATTCGGATCATTGCGTTGCTTGTTGCCTTTCCGTGGCGATCGACAAAATTACTTCATAAACGAACCATCCGCCTCAACTCGCCTCACGATCACCGGACACTTAGAGATCCGTTGAAAAAATACCGCGAAGTTAGATGGACAACTTGGCCCGCTTTCGAGCAAAGGCTAAGCCAATGCCCAGCACAGACATTACCAACCAGGAAGAAGGTTCTGGTACTACTGAGGATGAACCGAGTACGCGAACACTGATGTCAGCTCCTATGTCAGCCGTAAATGGGCCACCAGACGTGGTGAAGTATTCTGCATTAAAAATCGAAATCACGGAATCAACGGTTGTCGCAACACTCTGAGCCGTTAACGTAAATTGATAGAACATTCCATTTACGCTGATTGGCGGATCCACCCCCCCAGACGGAATAAATATATCGTAAAGCCCCGTAACATTTCCAGATCCAACTGTGAGAAATCCGCTACCTGGATTGATAACAATTATGCCGAATGAGGACGAAACGGGTGCTCCGAGCAAAACCGAATCAAACAGAGTCGTAACACCCAATGATTCCAGCGGATCCATCGGATCAATACCGCTAACCAAGACGTCGATAGTTAATGTCTGCCCAGCCGAAAGGATAACCGGGTTACCACTTGGACTGCTAGAGAGAGAAACCATGACACCACCGAAAGAAGCTTCGGCGGTAAACAGCATTGCGATCAACCCACAGCCTGCGATTAGATGCTTATACATGATATACCTGCAACCCTATTAAAATTTTGCGTGATGTAAACGTAGGACATCATGGAACGCACCCTAGGTTGAAACTAAGCTTCACTGGAGCTTTTTGAGTCAATCACAGCACATTCTGATCCGCCAGCAGATCTAAGTCAAGCAATTCGTTTGTTTCTTCGACTACGCTAGATGACCGCCTATTGCGAGTGGTTGAATCTTGGGTCGTTGAGGGACGATCGAGCATCATAAAAAACGCGTCCACGCGGTCGAGCCATTTTCGCTGATTCTCAACAGACGCATCTGGCGGCGAATGCGACTTGGCGGGATCGAGGGTCTCAACTTGACGTGAAATAGGTGCTAGCTGTTGGTTTAAGATCACTGTACTACCAACCGGAGGTGCTAGCTGTAGCGAATGGTGGTCCAGCTCACTTTCGGTGTCGTCCAAAACTTCCAAAATTGCAGCATCTAGGGGGTTGGGCGACTTTCGAATTCCCGGCGATAGCACGGCATGCATGATATCACCCTCAGTTTCGGAATGTACGTACCCGAGTTCGTGCCCAAATTCGTGCATGAGTACCGTAAGCAAATCGATTCGCTCTGCGTCCAAACCACCTGCCAGGGCGAACTCGACATCGTCGGAAGGAGTAGGGTCAACGTACCAGCTTTGGCCAGCCGCATCGCGGTCCAACCAAATGGCGTTCGCGCCCGCGATGGCCAGCGTGCTGCCTGCGAGGTCTCCGATTTGCAGCGGCAGATTGCGCAAGCGGTGGAGCGCGGTTGGATCGGCCCCCGCGAGCGCCCAACGCGAGAGAGCTTCGTTTAGTAGCGGCGAAGCTACCTCAAGGGTGAGTGGCGCTACTGTTGCAGCACTGCGTGCGACCGCAGACTCATCGAGTGAAAGCGCCGCAGGCGGCGGTGGTGGCACATTAAAGTTGACGATGCTAGCGCGAAGTTCTTCGCTCAATCCGGAAAGTGCAGATTCTGGCAAGCCAACTAAGGTCGCTGCCTGAGCCTGTGTGGCCGCCCGGGTCGTTTGTTGGACGCCAAAAGTCATCATCCGGACCGTCTGACCCGGATTTACCGTTACGTCGAACGACCAGCCAATAAAGTACGTGGAATCGATTTCGGTCTGGACAAGTGAAACTTGCCCGGCGCCGTCCATCACGACATGTGCGAGCGCAAGTCGGCCGTCACCGTCGAACGAGTCGTCGGTTGCCACGAAATTATCATCCGGAGCGAAGTTCAAATCGCCATTACCCGTGGCGGTAACCTGTGTCGAAGGGTAGGAACCCGCGTAGCCATAGTAATGGACGCGGCGCGTGAGCGGTGCCCCTCCGGTATTCGAAAAGGAATCTACGTAGCGAACAAATTGATCGTCGGTCGGGACATAGATATCGCGTTGCACATCGAGGCCATTGACGAAGACCGTACTCAGGCTGACCGTGCGCCCATCTCCCGACGTCGACACGAACCCACTTGGTGAATTGTAGTCGATACCCCCGACTTGCAGATAATACATCCCGTAGTACGAAGTGGAGTTGATTTGCTCGCCCGTGACAGGATCGATCTGACCCCCTGAGGTGATGGTGCCATTGTACGGATTGATGTCATACAGGAAGCCGCCTTGATCCGCCAACGCGGGAGTAATGACGACTGACGTAAAGAACACGTCATCGGGATTTTCGCCGTTGAACGGATCGCCGTCCCGATTCATCGGCAGGCCCGCTAGATCCCGAATATCAGGACCGATGGAAACAAAATAGCGATCGGGAATCGTAATCGTTGGGAAGGAGACAATCCACGAGCTGCCCGCGCCGCTGACGAACATGTCGACAGGATTAACTACGCTGTCGCCAAAACTATTGGTAATGGTCACGTCGTCGGCGGTGAAGGTTCCATTCGCGATGGTGCGATCAAATTCGACAAATAGCCGTGACCACCCCGGAGTACTAAGTATCGCATCTGGATTGGCATAGTACAGGTACGGCCCGCTGTGAATCACTCGGAAGTCATAGGACTGGCCAGCACCATTGCCCAAGCCGTTGCCTGCCGCATCCGTAATTGCAGGCAGTACTTGCAAACGATAAATATCGCCAGCCAGCGGTGTCGAGCTGCCACCGATAACCAACGTCACTGTCCGACTGGGACTGTCATAGGAAGGTGTCAGCGGAATCGACACGTCATCAGCCGTTCCAATCACATGGTCAGCTCCGGACGAGACCAGCGAGTAATTGCTAGGTTGGTTGGCCGCGGCAGCTAGGACGGGTTCCGAAAACGTCATTGCAATCAGTGAAATGTCACCATACTGGTCGTTGGGAAGGTTCAAGTTGGTTGAACGGATATAGGGTGCGACCGAGTCGAAACCGGTGTTGAAATTAAGTATCGACCCTTTCTCCTGGTTAGACAGGTGCGCTAGAGTCGCGGCTGGCAAAGTCAGCAAGCTCTGCGCCTGAGCGATGGCATTGGCTCGCGTCAACTGCTGGCTTTCGAGCGTCATTAGGCGAACTGTTTGGCCTGGCCCTACCGTTACTGTGAAAGTACGCGACAGCGAGCCACTGCTGAGGCTAGCCGAACTCATGGTTAGCGCACTGCCATCCATAAAGACATGCGCTTGAGCCAACCGACTGGAGAATGCGTCGGTCGCATCGTCCGTGGCTAGGTAGGTATCGTTGGCACCAAAACTGCCGTTACCGCTTGAGTCGGCAATGATCGTAGATGAATAAGTGTATCCGTAGAATGTGATTTCGCGGGTGATTGGCTCAGTGCTCGGGTTCTGTAGGACATCCAAGTAGCGAATGAAATTGCCATCGGTAGGCACATATTCTTCTCGGTGAACTCGCAATCCGTCCATTGACCGCGTGGACAGAACTGCCGTACGTTGATCATCGCCCACCAGCGCGAACGAATTGCTGGAATTGTAATAGTAGGATCCATTGACTTGCAGATATCCAAACCCGCTATACGACTGATTGCTGAGCGATGTCGAGTGGGTACCAGTGCGGCCGCCGTATTCCACGTCGCCATAATACGGATAAATGTCATAGACGAAACCGCCTTGATCGATCAAGGTAACGGTGTAGCTGCTGCTAGTATCGCTGACTCGGACATA